>JAFXGB010000242.1 GCA_017520235.1 Muribaculaceae bacterium
AGCATTAGTATTGGCATAAATGTCAGAGAAATATCCGGGGTGCGCCATTTCTACAGTGTAATTGCCGGGTTGCAACCCTTGGAACACAAATGCGCCATTGTAGTTTACGTCGGTTGTATCAGTAGCCACCACTTCACCATTGTTGTTCTTAAGTGTTACAACAACATCGTTAAGAGGCTTGTTGACATCGCTTGTAGCAGCATTTGGAGTATAAAGTGAATTAGCAAACTTGTTGTATTTATCACGCACGATACCATAGATAGCACCATAAGATTCTTTTTCCCAACCATAGTAATCGGCAACACCACGAGCATAGTCGATACCTTCAATGCGACATACATCGAAGTTCATCGCACGGTGACGAGCGGGTTGGTAAGTGTGGAAGTAACCTTCTACCAAGTAACCCGATACTGAGTGATTCAATACACCAAGACCTTGGTAACCGATTTTACCTTTACCTGCAGCAACATCTTCTTTTGTCATTGTATAGTCATAGTGTGTCCATTTAGTGTGACGGTCGAGAATGCGGTGGTTCCAACCACAACGGCTCATCTCGATTGACGCGGCTTTATCGTTTCCGGTATAGTCATCGTCATAAGCGAAATAAAGATAGTTGGTAGTAGTCCCCTCGGTAGCAGCATTTGAGTGAACCGAGATAAACATATCGAAGTTGTTAGCTTCTACTTCGGCTGCGATATCACTCAATGTGCGGTTAAAGTCGTTATAACGGTCGGGGTTAACTCCATCTACCTCAACATAAGGATAAGGACCACATTTAACGTGACTCATCACGATGTTTTGACTCAAATCGAGAGCAGCACCAATACGATTGGGGTTTTCGTTTGTTTGGTTTTTAGTGCGGTCAAAAGGAACACCATATTCTGTGAGCTTTTCGAGCAACGCAAGACATTTGCGAAGGTTAGTGTTTGACTCATAGAAGTCGGTAGTATCGGGGTCTACTGAACTGATTGGATCGTGTCCAATAGTAGCCATGTGGCGGTTATTAGGTCCCCATGAGCCGTGACCGGGGTTGATGTAGATGCGCACATCTTCTTGGGCTGTTTGAGCAGAAGCTCCTAAAGCAAGAAGCGCAGCTGCAGCTGATAATAATATTTTCTTCATAGCGCTTCTTATTTGAGGTTAATAATAAATAAATCACCCATCGGTGTAGAATAAGCTATTCTCTTACCGTTTGTTGATGGGAACATTGCCATTGATTCGTCTACAGTGAGTTCTTGTTTCACTTGACCGTCGATTGATGCGGCGATAAGTTTTGAAGAAGTCACAACCGAACCGTCGTCAAGGTCGTTCATTCCCACAACTGTGAGGTCGTCGAGCCATTTAGTGGCACGGAGTTGACCAATGTAAACGGGGTTAGAACCATCGATATTGGCTACATAGCAACCTTTAGTTGCGAGGTAGTAACATACTTTTGTTCCGTTGGGAGAGATAGATGGCCACAAGTAGCTTGCGCCTTCTTGTCCGTTAGGAGAAATCACTTTACCGTCGATGCAAAGTTGACCATAGCGGATAGATGCAACAGGCATTTGCACAGCTGCTCCGCCGTTGAGGCTTTTAGCTTCAACTTTGTTGTTGTCAACAGTCATCACGTTAGTACCATTCACAGCAAAACCGTTAAGGTCGCGAGTAGGAGCTACGAGAGTAGTTTCCACGCCACGAGCGTCAACAGCTTTCAATGAAGTGTAACGGAGTTTGTTTTCAGCGGTGCGGCTTTCGCGGAACACCACTGTACCATCAGCAGCGATCTTGAGATCGAAGCTGTTACCATTTGCCGAAATCATGTTGATTTCTTTAGAGGCAAGGTCCATCTTATGTAATCCTCCCTTAGCATTTTGAGAGAACACCACAAATGAACCATCGGGGCTAATTGTTGCTTGGTTCACCGATACGCCTTCGGGAAGATCAATCTTGTCGATTGATTGGATTTCCACTAATTGAGCGAATCCGAGAACGCTTGAACACAACAACATTGCCGAAATGAAAATCTTTTTCATAAACAGGTAATTTGAGGTTAATTTAATTTTGGTTAGTAAAATAAAAAATTTTATATGCGATAAAGGTAGTAAAATTATTTAAAAAATAAATTCATTTTGCATTATTTCACATGCCTTCAACAAAAAACGAGCAACCCTATTAAGGATTGCTCGTTTGTTATAGAGATTAAGTTATTTCAATTATGCATTATGAATATGCATTATTAATTACTTAACGAATACTTTAGTAGCTTTCTTGCCTTGTACTTTAATGAATACACCATTTGAAGGATTAGCTACTTTCACACCTTGAAGGTTGTAGTATTCAACAGGAGCGTCGTTTTCGTTGTCGATGCTTACACCATTGATACCAACTTTATTCAAGTCGAATGAATATCTTTCAGCAGCAGGGGTTGTGAATGCTTCAGCGCGAGGAAGAGCGTAACCTTGAACAACTTCGTTAGAAGCGTTACCCAAGAAGAAGTTACCAGCAGCATCCCAAGCAGCAGAATAGAGGCTACCACCCATGTTGTGAGTCAAGCGATATTGTTCATTCAAAGCAACATCACCGTTTTCAGTGAAGATAATACCATAAACAGTAACTATGCCACTTGCGCTTGAAGCAACAAGACGATTTCCGTCGGGAGATACTGAGATAGCACCTTGGTAACGTGCTTTACCACCATCACCTTCGAAGAATTTGATTTCACCATTAGCATCAACATAAATCAATGCAGGTTGAGTAGCGGAAGGTGTACCACGATATTGGATATACCAGATACCACCGCGGTTATCGTATTGAACGTTTGCTTTGCGGTCGTAAGAGATAGTATATTTTTGGTCGAGAGCAGCAACTGAAGTAGGAACAGCAAGAGCAGTACCTGTACCGAGGTTGTATTCTACTACACGGTTTTCGTCGAATGTAGCATCAACAGTGTTGTCGTTACGAGAAAGAGCAAGAAGTTTGAGATCTTCACCACCTCCAAACACGTCGAATGATTGAGCAGGACCTGCAAGATATTCTTCACCTTCATAGTAGATACCATCAGTCATTGTTTTATTTGCAAGAAGTGAAGTGAATTCACCTGTAGCAACGAGAGTTTCAAGGTTTTCAGCAACCAAGTAGTAGTCGCCATTGAAGTTATAACGATTCACGAAGATGCGACCATCTTGAGCGATAGCCACTTTACCAAAGTCAGCACCGATAGTTTTAGAGCTAACACCTAAGTTGCGGTCTTGGTTAGTTAACCAAGAAGGATAGAAGCGAGCACCGCCATCTTTATTGAGCACTTGGTTACCTGCTGCGTCGAAGATGTAAAGACCACCACCGAAGCTACCATCGGCATGAGCACTTACATAACCTGATTTTTGACCACGGTTGTAACCTTCACAAACAAACAATGTACCGAATGAAGCATTTTCAGGGTTGTTGTCGATGTCAAGACCCGATGGGTGATAGAAGCTTTGAGTAGAGAAGCGTTCGATAGTTGCTTTTTCAGCACCGGCAACTTCTACTTCCCATGCATATTTACCTTCAGCAAAGTCTTCAACATTGAGTTCAAGAGTTTGAGCTCCCTTAGTTTGAGCGCCTTTTTCGATAGTTTCAACAACTTCACCTTCTGC
>JAFXGB010000243.1 GCA_017520235.1 Muribaculaceae bacterium
CTTAAATGAACCCTTGCCCGTTACCACATATTGGTCATTTGTAAGACGTTCAGCCAATCTATTTATGCCTTTATTACCCAACTCACTCCATCGGCGCTCAGCTGAGATACCACTCTTCGCAACCAAATATCGCCATAACCTTGACTGCAGACCAAATGGTGCAAAATTTGTTACATGTTTTGAAGCATGTTCAGTAGCAACCTTTGTCAATTGCTCAATAACAATAGAGCTATTGACAACTCCTACCCAATTTATTGCAATATTGCAATTGTAACCAGCCTCATGCAGTAGCCTGGCACCATAAGCCGATGCTTTTAGAACTGCAGGTCCGCTTACTCCCCAATGGGTTATCAACAGAGCTCCCTCCTCACGAATCTTACTACCTACAATTGATACCATTGCATTTGGCACAACCAGACCGGTCAACTCTCGCAACTCATCATCCTCAATTTCAAGTGTAAATAGCGATGGTACAGGCTCTTCAATCTTATGACCCATACGTTCAAAAATTGAAAGCCACTCCTTTGAGGCTCCTCCGGTGGTAACAATAACCTTATCAAAGGTATCACGTAAGCCCTCGCCCAATATAAGGGTAAACTGCTTGGAATTGGCACAGATAATATCATTTACACCGAGCGAGGTTACAACTTTTACTCCTAATCTGCGAGCCTCACCCGACAACGCCTCAATTACACTCTGCGAACGCTGGGATTCAGGAAATACGCAACCATCACTCTGAATTACGTATGGCACTCCATGGTCCTGAAACCACTCCATTGCATGACTATTCGAGAAGTAGTGAAATGCTTTCTTAAGAAAATTGGCACCTCGTGGATAGGCCTTTGTAAAGTTCTTCAAATGCTCTCCGGAATTTGTAAAATTACAACGTCCTCCCCCCGATATACGCACTTTACTCAAAACTCGTGTTCCCCTCTCAAAAATGGTAACACGAGCCTCGGGGTTATTCTCTTTAACCCAAATTGCAGCAAAGAAACCTGCTGCTCCGCCTCCCACTATGGCAACGTTCATAATGATGCGTCAAGTTCTGCCAAAAATGCCTTACAAACTGCAAACGAGTTCTCGGCAATGCTCTGCCAAAAGTTCATATATTGATTGAAGTTATCCTCGTGAGCTCCGGGGGTGTCGCTCATAATTCGGAAACTCATAAAAGGCACATTATATATGTAGCATACATGAGCTATTGAACAACTCTCCATATCCACAGCCATAGCCTCGGGGAAAGTTGATTTAATCTTGGCCAACTGCTCCTTATCAGAGATAAACTGATCTCCGGTTACAATCAAACCACTCTTGACCGGAACTGTAGCTTTTACCTTCAGAGCAATATCAATCAACTCTCTACATGAGTCAAAATACAATGGGAATCCCTGTACCTGTCCCATTGAGCCCTCGCCACACCATACATCATGATATGCAACCTGTGTTGACACCACAACATCCATTACATTGAGCGATGCGTCGATTCCACCGGCAACACCAGTATTTATCAAATAGTCCGGTTGAAAGCGTTTTATCAACTCTAC
>JAFXGB010000244.1 GCA_017520235.1 Muribaculaceae bacterium
CAACAAACAATATAATCAAAACCATTCATTTTGAAAATACATCATCCTATACCAATGGGAAACGAAAATTGTCGGCAATTCGATTTTTATCAGAAAATGAATTGATAGATCAATATGATTTTACCTACAACACCGGTAGTTACTCTTCAGGGACAGACCTCTATGGAAATTATAATGCAAGCGGACAATTTGCCAATAACAGCATACTTGATTACCGCAGCGGTCTTCCGACAAACAACCGCCGACATTCAGCATCGGCAGCTCAAAGCAACCTGCTTAAAAATATTACTACCGGCACCGGTGTAACAACCACATTCACCTATGAATCCAACAGCTGCACAATAGACACAATCACCGTAGGCATCGGCCTACGCGTAAAACAGATAGAAATCCAAGACGCCACAAGCAATCGCCGTCAGCTAAAGACCTACACCTATGATGACGCTGTCAGCACCATAGATTTCAGCCGATTAAGCTACTCATCGTTTATCTCCCAATCAGGCATAATAAACTACACCAATGCCTTAAATCCACAATACACCACCAACAGCGTCTTCACCACCTCAAGCCGTCATCCCGGCTTTCAAGTCGAAGATGCCACAATCTACTATGGTAAAGTAACAGAACACATAAGTGGCACAGGCCTCACAGCCCCGATAAAAAACGAATATGAGTTTGACCTCGAATATATCTCGCACCCCTATATCCCGGCCGGTAGCTCCATTCCATCGACAGCACAGGAAAACACGCGATATGTAGGTACAAAAATCTATCACCCCAACTTTGTTCAGACAGAAGTGGCAAAACGCAATCGCATCTTCAAACCACAATTGATCAACGGTTATTTCCAAGAGACCTGCTGGGACAAAGCCCCCATGAAACGCCATGTGCAATATCGTTGCGATGAAAACGGCATATATCACAAAGAAAAAGAGAGTCGCCATGTTTACAGCCTCGACAAAGACAACGCCATCATCACCGGCATCTATTGTGAAAGTCTTATCCGCCGAATAATCAATAATATGGGATTGTTGACCGAAGACTTTGAAACGACCAATGATTTCAACTTCTTCGAGACCAAAATCCAAAGCGGCAGGCTGTTCCGAGATACGACAGAGGTTATTACCTATTACCCTGACGGCAACACAAGAAAAGAGACAACAACATACCAATATAACGGACGCAATAGAATACAGCTTCAACCAAGAGTATTACCCCCTATCTGGGTAGATACCCTAACCCATTTAAACACGATAGCACATCCCGGCTTTAGGGCCGACAGCATAAAACCCTCAAATAACGCCCGATTAATAGCCGTAAAGACCACATGTGGAGATATCAGCCATGAACACTACATCTGTTACAGCTCCAACATCAACACGCCGTTTTATAATGCAATCTCTGATAGCGGCTACACCTCATTACCGGTCATGGAAAAATGGGTAATGGGTAGTGATACCACATTACGAGTCAGAGAATATGGCAAATACAATACCCCCTCGGGACAGAGAAACAGCATACACCTGTCAGCCGACAAACTATATAACCTCAAAGGAGAACAAACAGAGATAACCACACGCCGGCTATTGGCGTATGACAACTACGGCAACCTATTGAAAGAACAACGAGATGGCGGCCCCGTTACCGAATATGAATGGGGATATCGCAATTCCTGCATAACTGCCCGCACCATCGCCGGTGACATCAGGACCGAATATCGGCATGCACCGTTGGTGGGCTGCACAAAAATAACAGAGCCATCAGGAATAGTCCGCAACTATGAATACCGGTCAGGGCGATTAGTCAAAGAGACCGGCAGCATGGGACAGACATTGTCCACCTACAGCTACACCATTCACAGCGGAGCAACCACCCTTAACAGCATCATCCATAACCGATACCAAAACACCGACAGCCACATCTCCCAAAAACAAATATATGACGGCTTCGGTCAACAACTCAGCACAATCGGACTGAATACCTCCCCCGGAGGAGGCAATATAGTGCAAGCCATGGAGTATGATGCCCTCGGACGCTTGAAACGCACATGGCAACCTTTCCCTACCACAGAGAGCGGTTATCAACAGGATATAACCGGACCATCGGCAACCTACTACGACGATACAAGACCTTACACCGAATATGAATATGAGAACTCTACTCGGAGCCGAGCCACAACCGAAATCCTCCCCGGCGAGGCTTTTGCCAATCACCCTATAAGGCATGAGTATCTCTGCAATAATCAAACCTCCGAACTAAAATGCCGTAAATACAGCATAACAACACAAAACACACTTCGTTGTGAAGGCTATTATCCGTCAGGAACACTTGATGTAGTAAAAACCATTGATGGGGACAACAATATCATGTTGATATTTACCGATGTGGCAGGTCGCAAAATATTGGAACGCCGAAAGACAGGCAACACCTATGCCGACACCTATTACATAAGTGATAACTACGGACGCCCATTATTGATATTACCCCCGATGGCATCAAAGGAGTTTACCACCGAAGGTGGCACATGGAGCATCACCGACAACACCACGATACAACGATATGCCTACACCTATCGATATGATGACCGCCATCAGTGCATCTACAAAAAACTGCCGGGGCGTGGAGCCATCAGATATAAATATGATGCGGGGCTAAGATTGGTGGCAGAGCAGGATGGCAACATGCAATCATCGATGCAGTGGCTCACCCACTTCTATGACAAATATGGTCGCGAAGTCATCAGCGGAATCATGAATGGTGATGAGAGCGAAATAGACCTTCTCACAGGCGAAAGCATCACTGCCACCCTCGATGGCTCACAAGAGAACTATGGCTACAGCTTCAGTCGCCCGTTGCCGTTGTTGATAGAGCCATTTACCGCCGTTAACTATTATGACCACTACAACTTTATCCGATATGCAGGAGAAAGCGACACCACATTGTTTACTCAAGCCGAGCCACCTAAATTGGATATAATATTTCCATTAGCGGCTAACGGTCCTCCAATCGTTTATACACCGCCCCCTGTGGGTATGCTCACCGGAGCGTTGACCTTCACCGGCAGCGACAGCACCCCACTGTTGAGCGTCAGCTACTATGACATGCAAGGCAACGAGGTGGAGCGACACTCTCGCAACCACAGCGGAGGGATGGAGCATGAGAAGAGGACCTACTCATTCACCTCACAGCCGTTGACCATCGAGCGCGTGCACACCTCGGCAGAGGGGGACACCCTTGTGAGCCGTCGCATTGAATACCACTACGATAATGCCGACCGCCTGACAAGCATTACCCATCAAATCAACGACCACCCTGAGACCACCATCTCACAGGTGAGCTATGATGCCATAGGTCGCCGACACTCACAGACGACCGGCGCACTGACCACCACCTACAGCCATGATGTTCATGGATGGCTGACAAAGATGGAGAACAGCCGATTCAGTCAAGAACTGCTATACACTACCGGAGTAACCCCATGCTACAACGGCAACATCTCATCGATGATGTGGCGCGGAGCCGACGGCATCACACGACGCTATGACTACAGCTATGACGGCATGAGCCGCTTGACCGGGGCCGCCTATAGCGAGTCGGGACGCACCGCCATCCCCGGATTGACTATACAGGGGACACCCGACTACTCCACATCCTACAGCTATGACCTTAACGGCAACCCCACACAGATCTACCGCAAAGGGATAGCACACAAATATGCATCGGGGAGTAATCGCCAATGGCAGTATGATGAGATAGATAATCTGTATATTGATTACAGAGGCAATCAGGTTAATTTCACCGATGACTCATGCCCATGGGGATACTATGAAGAAGCCCCCGGCTATATAGAGGAGAGTTATGATGATAACGAATACGCATGGGATGCCAATGGGAATATGACCAAAGACTTGAATCGAGGCATTACCTCGATACAGTACAACCTTCAAAACATGCCCACACGCATAGTCTATAACGACCGCCATTACGAGAATCGTCTATACAATAGCTTGGGCGAAAAGCTACGCACCATTCACACCGTATTTGTAACCTCGTCGACTTCATCGTCGACCTCGACAGCAGCGTTGATAACAGAAAACAAGCGCGACTATTACGGCGAAGACTTGGTTTACAGAAACGATACCCTTGAGATGGTGTTGACCGACGTCGGCTATGTTGATGCACAAGGTCGCTACTATTACTATATACTCGATTATCAAGGAAATATCCGTCAGGTGGTAGATGCACAGGGGAACGTTCTTGAGCAGAACGACTATTACCCTTATGGCGGACTGTTTGGCGAGAGCGCAAGCCACCAGAGCTACAAATACTCCGGCAAGGAATTGGAGAGGATGAACGGCTTGAACACCTACGACTTCCACGCCCGCCCATACTACTACCCCGTACTGCAATTCCACAGCCCCGATATTCTCAGCGAGGAGAAACCTTGGAATTCACCATATTTATATTGTTCAGGAAATCCTATAAACAGAATAGATCCGTCAGGAATGGCTGATATATACGCGATAAAAAAAGGTAAAGCTGTGTTAATAGGCTATAATGGAGTGGATGATAATGATGTATATGTTGTAACCAGAGATGTAAAGAAAGCAGTAGAAAAAGCGACTAAAAATGGCAACGCATACACAGGCGTACTAAGAGAAGGAGACAATGTAGTAAAAATCCCAACAGGGAATCAAATGACAGGAGTTGTCGAGTCAGTTAACCAGTCTGCAAAATCTCAAAAGGAAAATGGCGGACATGCTATGAAAGGAGATAATTCCGTTGTGCACTGGGATGAAGGTGGAGAGCCAATTACAGATGATAAAGAAAATTCAATATCAATACGACCTTTTAAAATTGGAGGTAAATCTAAAATTCCAAATAATGTAAATGATGTAGAATTTTATTGGCACACTCATCCGAATAGAAAGATTAATAAAAATTCATCTTTTGGCTCGTCCAAACCATCACCAAAAGATAGAACTTTTCAAAAAGAGATGCAACAATCAGGATATAACGGCAATACATTTGTTATAGGATTACGAGAAAATAAAGTTACTTTTTACAATAAAGACAAAAATATAATAACTATGCCATATCCTGTATTTGTTAATTTAGGGAACAGATAATAAATAATATAAAAGTTATGAAGATTTGGAGAATATTAATAGGCGTTTTATTTATATATTTATTCTGTCATTGTTCACAGCGAAGTTCATATGGAGAAGAATGGTATTCTTTATATTATAAAGGTTATGACATGGCTGTAGGGTTTTCTAAAAATCTGACACGTTTAAATGGTAATTCTTTTTTATTAGGACAATACATATATCGTCAAGGAGTCTATCAATATACATACTATTCCATATGGTCATATTTCACGATTGGTGTAGAAAATTATCTAATCATATATAAAATTACTGATAAAGGAAATATATTGTTTTATAGAATATATCATTATAATCAACCAATCAAATGGATATATCAGTATAATGATTCAGAAGTTGGACATGAAGTTTTTAGGAAGTTTGCGATTTTAGATGGAGATCCATTTTACCTTAGTTTATTAACTCAAAAAAGAATAGTGGATTATAGTTTAAATATGTCCTTACATATTTTTAATAAGAGAGATACTTCTACAATAGAAAATGACTTCTTGAGGAATTTACGAAATGACATAATTAAATATAACTTAATTGAACTTTCTACATCAAAGTAAATATTATTCATACCTATATAAGAGAGAATACAATGAATAGGATAGTTGCAATAATATTAGCGATTGTGTTGTCGGTAGCATCAGCTACCGCCGGTATCCGCCATTATTGCGACTATCAGGGTAATGTCCGTCAGGTGGCAGATGCACAAGGAAACGTCATCGAGCAGAACGACTATTACCCTTATGGCGGACTGTTTGGCGAGAGCGCAAGCCACCAGAGCTACAAATACTCCGGCAAGGAATTGGAGAGGATGAACGGCTTGAACACCTACGACTTCCACGCCCGCCCATATTACTACCCAGCAATCATATTCCACAGCCCAGATATTTTAAGCGAAAAGACGCCTTGGCTATCCCCCTACCTCTACTGCGCTGGCAACCCAATAATGTTGATTGATCCTACAGGGATGGAAAGTTGGTGGAGTCAAATGTGGGATGATTACAATATGACAACACGCCTATATGGCGCAATGAAAGCAGCCAGCGGAATAACCGAAGCGGTAGTCGGGGCGACAGCAGGAGTCGCTACCTCTTGGACCGGAGTGGGGGCTGTGTTAGGAGGAGCTGCATTGGTACATGGTTGTGATGTTGCGGCTTCGGGCATATCGCAGATGATAAGTGGGGAAGAAACAAGCTCATTGACCTCACAGGGGTTGCAAGCAGCAGGAGTCCCTAAAGAAACAGCAGAGAGGATTGATGTTGGCCTCAGCATAGGATTTACATTCGTATCAGGCATAGCAAGTAATGTGGGTTCAATTACAACTAAAGCCACTTCAACTTCTACAACGACAACAGCCGTAGGTGAAACAGGCGCTGTATCTAAAACAGGTGGACGACTTGGGAGTCAAGCAACTCGGGCACAAAATAGCCAAATTGCACAAAAATTAGGGGATAGAGGCTACATAATAACAGGTGGTGGAGGGCTGAAATCAGAAGAATACTTAGCTCCTCTATCTCCCGGAAGAAAAGGAGGCTCTTATATTGATATTTCTGCAGAACATCCTCGATATGGAGTGTTACGAATAAATACTGTTGATGTATTAAAAGATGGAGTAACCCCTACAGCAAGAGAATTAAGAAATGCAACAAGAATTAGAGAGCAAATAAAACCAAATGGACACTTATTATTAATCCCAAAAACTAAATGAATTATGAATGGAACAAGACACAGAAGTATTAGATTTTTTGCCACAAAGAAAGATTTAATTGAAATATTAACACCGGTAGAGAGAGAATACTCTATCTCATATGTTAAAACAGGGATGTTTGATAACAAAGAATGTATCCGATATTATTCTATAACGGATGCTGAAGAAATAGGATATACTAACTCCGGATTTTGGTTAAGTGCGGGTTCTAGCTATATGATATTACCACAGAAACAAAAGGTTCATATAAGGGAAGTTCCCCAAAGAAGGGGTGGAATTAAATATTTTATTGATATTCAAGGCAATGAGAATGGTTTGGTCTTTGGAGGAATAGGAGGTATATATACTAAAATGCCAAAAACATTAATTGGCGGACGTTTCTTTATAATGGGCTACCCCGATTTTGATGAAGAAGCAATGGAATTATATAAAACTATATGTAAACATTTTCGGAGAAATTCCAAGCGAGTAGAGGGCGCATATGTGGCAAAAGACGCATTATCATTATTAAAATCGGGATGGCGTTTGACAATAAATACAGAAACACCAGATTTTCGATATAATGATACAATGTTGCCTGAACAGAGAGAAGAAGACATTAAAAATAACCCCGAAGTTTATAAAAGACTTGAAGAACTTGCAAATAGTCTTAGATAGGTATAAATATTATAATACTTTCTCTAAAATAGCAGTATTGTTTTCGTAGTAAAACGATGTATAATGAATAGGATAGTTGCAATAATATTAGCGATTGTGTTGTCGGTGGTATCAGCTACCGCCGGCATCCCCCATTATTGCGACTACTTGAGTAGCATCAACAACTAATTTTTCGGGGTAAATTTTGGATTTTGAAAAGGGGTTACTATCTTTGTATTTAATAACAAATAATAACCTAATCATTGAACTATATGAAATTTGCAGAAAATTGTTATCGCATATTTTGGGAAACAACTCAATTATATCACAAGACTGATGATGTTGATGCAGTTGTTGCCAATCCTTACGAAGAAGGTACTATCGAACATACTTTGCATGCAAAAAACTGGATTGATGCCGTTCAATGGCACCTCGAAGATATAATTCGTGATCCTGAAATCGATCCTGTTGCTGCTCTTGCATTAAAACGTCGCATCGACCGTTCTAATCAAGATCGTACCGACATGGTTGAGGAAATCGATAGCTATTTCCGCGACAAATACAAAAACGTTGCTACTCAAGCCGACGCTACAATCAATACTGAAAGCCCCGCATGGGCTCTTGACCGCTTGTCAATCCTTGCATTGAAAATCTACCACATGCAAGCTGAGGTACAACGCACTGATGCTGAACAAGCTCACATCGACAAATGCCAAGCTAAGCTAAATGTGCTTCTTGAACAACAAGTGGACCTCACATCGGCTATTGACCAATTGCTCGAAGATATCGAAGCAGGACGCAAATACATGAAGGTGTATCGTCAAATGAAAATGTACAACGATACCGACACCAACCCCATCCTTTATGCTAAAAAATAACACTGAAAAATGCGGCAAGCGTAGGCCTAAAAATGTGCTTGTCGCTCGCTTTTCAGCTCTCGGTGATGTAGCAATGACAATACCGGTGATGTACAGCGTGTGCCGTTGTAATCCCGATATTCGTTTTATCTTCATCACCAAACCGGCGACACAATCGCTGTTCATTAACGCTCCTGAAAATCTTGTCGTCATAGGACTTGACTTGAAGGAGAAATATCATGGCATAGGCGGTCTGATAAAGTTATTCAATGACTTGCGTCGTGAATATCAGTTTGACGCATTTGCCGACCTTCACAATGTGTTGCGTTCACACATCATAGGCACTTTGTGCCGCATACACCGCATTCCTTTCAAGCGCATAAACAAAGGTAAAGCAAATAAACGCGCCCTCACTCGCAAGCACAACAAGGTGATGCTTCCGCTCATTTCATCACGAGCACGCTATCGCGAGGTGTTCTTGAGCATGGGACTGCCTCTTGAGGAGCGTTTTATCTCTCTTTACGGGACAGGAAAGGGTGAGCCTGAAAAATTTGCCGAAATAACAGCCCCAAAACAAGAGGGAGAACGATGGATAGGTATTGCTCCATTTGCTATGCACAAAGGAAAAATCTATCCTATAGAACTCATGGAGCGTGTATTGGCCGAACTTTCAGGGTGGAGCAATACAAAGATATTCCTTTTCGGCGGCGGTGAAGGGGAACGTAAAGTTTTTGCCTCATGGGTAGAAAAATACCCTTCAACAATATCGCTTGCCGAGAAACGCCATGGTTTCCCTGTTGAGTTGGCACTGATGAGCCATCTTGACGTAATGGTGTCAATGGACTCCGGGAATATGCACCTTGCATCAATCGTCTCGGTGCCTGTTGTGAGTGTGTGGGGAGCAACACACCCTTATTGTGGGTTCAAAGGGTGGAAACAACAAGAAACCAACATGGTACAGCTATCAATGGATTGCCGTCCATGCTCGGTGTTTGGGAACAAACCTTGTCATCGTGGCGACTATCACTGTCTGGCAGGAATTCCTCCTCAAATGATTATAGACAAAGTAAGCAACATCATAAACAAAAAATAAAACAAATGGGAGATAGCTTTGACATACGCTCGGCTCGCAATGAGAATGAACGTGATCGCGACATTGAAAAGGCGTTGCGACCGTCGGAGTTTGACTCTTTCAGCGGTCAAGACAAGATTGTAGAAAATCTGAAAGTCTTTGTCGCAGCAGCTCGCATGCGAGGAGAAGCTCTTGACCACTTGTTGCTACATGGACCTCCTGGACTTGGAAAAACCACTCTCGCCGGCATCATTGCTAACGAGCTTGGCGTAGGATTTAAAGTTACATCAGGTCCGGTATTAGACAAACCCGGCGACCTTGCCGGTATTCTCACTTCGCTTGAAGAGAACGATGTGCTTTTCATTGATGAAATACATCGCCTTAGCCCCATTGTTGAAGAATATCTCTACTCAGCAATGGAAGACTATCGCATTGACATAATGATAGACAAAGGACCCGGAGCTCGCTCGGTGCAGTTGACACTATCTCCATTTACCCTTGTAGGGGCTACCACTCGCAGCGGATTGCTGACATCTCCGTTGCGTGCACGCTTTGGCATCAATTGCCACTTGGAATATTATGACCACGAAATATTGGAACGCATCATTTTGCGCTCAGCATCTCTATTAAACGTGAAATGCACCGGAGAGGCAGCTCACGAGATAGCGATGCGCAGTCGAGGGACACCTCGCATTGCCAATGCGTTGTTGCGTCGAGTGAGAGACTTTGCTCAAGTGAAAGGCTCCGGCACGATTGATCCTGAAATTGCCCGATATGCATTAGAAGCTCTCAACATTGACCGATACGGTCTCGATGAAATTGACAATAAAATTCTCACAACCATCATTAATAAATTTAAGGGTGGACCTGTGGGGTTATCAACTATTGCAACAGCATTGGGAGAAGATCCCGGAACAATAGAGGAAGTATATGAGCCATTCCTCATCAAAGAGGGATTTATCAAACGCACTCCTCGTGGTCGCGAGGTTACAGAACTTGCCTACTCCCACTTGAAAATAACCCGCATAGACATGAACAGTCTATTCTAACTCTTGACAAGCATGGGTATCAAGAGTTTGGTTAAAGACACAGCAATCTACGGATTAAGCAGCATTATTGGGCGTTTTCTCAATTGGTGCTTAGTCCCTTTATATACTATCATGTTCCCTGCTGCGGAATATGGAGTGGTAACATACATTTACTCTATCGTTGCGCTGGCTTTAATCATTCTCACTTATGGCATGGAAACCGGATTTTTCCGCTTTGCCAAGCATGAAGATTACAATCCGTCTCAAGTCTATACCACTGCTTTATCTTCAATAGGGTTTACCTCCTCATTGTTTATGGCAATTGTGTTGCTATTTTTAACACCTATTGCCGATGCAATGAACTGCGGGAACACCCCATCATTTGTGTGGATAATGGCGGCAACAGTAGCTATTGATGCATTTACGGCGATACCCTTTGCCTATCTGCGCTACAAGCAACGCGCAATGAGATTTGCCATTTTGAAATTAGTTAACATTGGAGTCAACATAGGTCTGAATTTATTCTTTATTCTTGCTTGTCCATGGATTTGGGATACTGCGCCTGAACTCATTTCGTGGTTTTACAACCCAAGTTATGGCATTGGCTATATTTTTGCGGCCAACCTCATCAGTTCGGCGATAATACTCTTAATGTTGTTGCCGGAGATTGTGGGAGAAAAATTCTCGTTCAACGACAAACTATTACGCACAATGCTTAAATTCTCGTTCCCACTACTGATAGCCGGTCTTGCAGGCGTAATGAATCAGCACATTGATAAAATTCTTTATCCAAGCCTCATTAAAGACACTCATGAGGCCATGACAGGTCTTGGCATATATGGAGCAAACTACAAAATTGCTGTGGTGATGATAATGTTTATCCAAGCATTTAGATTTGCCTATGAGCCGCTAATGTTCTCTCGCAAAACCGACAATAGAGAAGAGAAACTAAAAGAATACCGCAACGCAATGAAGTTTTTTATCATCTTTGCTCTTTTCATTTTCCTCGGTGTAATGTTCTATCTTGATTTCCTCAAATATTTCATTTCTCCCGACTATTTTGAAGGACTTAAAGTTGTCCCTATTCTACTTGTCGCAGAACTCTGTTATGGAATATTCTTCAATCTCTCCTTGTGGTATAAAAACATCGACAAGACCTATTGGGCAATAATATTCACCTTTACAGGGTTTATTGTCATGGTGGCGATAAATGTATTGTTTGTCCCTATTTATGGCTATATTGCATGTGCATGGGCGGCATTGGCTTGCAATATTGTAATGATGCTTGCATCTTACATTGTGGGGAACATCAAAAATCCCATTGGGTATGATACCAAACGCATATTGTCATATGTAGCAGTAGCATATATTTTGTATCGCAGTTCCTTTTATGTCGAAACACCACACTTTTGGTTAAATATTATAATCAAAACTATACTTTTGGCAATTTACGTTGTTATTGTTATGAGCCAAGAGGAGATAAAACCACTTGCTCTTTTACATAGAAAAAAAATAATTAATGAAACCTCTAAAAGTAACTCTAATAAGCCATAGTGATAGGCTCGGAGGAGCTGCTATTGTTACGTTCCGACTAATGCAAGCTCTTCGCAAAGCCGGTGTTGACGCACGCATGATAACGTTTGTAAAATCAAGTGAAGATAAAAACGTTGATGAAGCATGCCATAGGAACAAACGTTCTGCATTGTTTTTTGCAGAAAGAGGTTGCATATTCCTTCAAAACGGATTTAGCAAGAAAGATCTTTTTAAAGTTTCTATTGCAAACACAGGTTTACATCTTGAAGAACACCCTTGGGTAACTGATGCCGATGTTATCGCTTTAAATTGGATTAATCAAGGAATGTTATCTTTATGCGGAATCGAACGATTATCGACCCTTGGCAAGCCTATAATATGGACCATGCATGACATGTGGTGCCTAACCGGAATATGCCATCATGCTCATGAGTGTGATAATTATAAAAAACAATGTGGCAATTGTCCATATCTGCATTTTTTATCTTCTCACAATGACCTTTCCCACAGAGTGTGGAAACAGAAAAAAGAGCTATATAGCAGAACCAATATCCATTTTGTAGCAGTCAGCAATTGGCTTGCGGAACGTTGCAAAGAAAGTTCTCTGCTTCAAGACAAACCGGTTTCTGTCATCCACAATGCTTTCCCCATTGAATTTTACATGACAAAGCCCACAGCTCCGGTTGTAGAATATGGGATTGACTATACAAAAGATATAATCATTATGGGCGCGGCACGATTGGATGATCCCATAAAAGGATTTGAAATAGCAATAGAAGCTCTAAATATTTTCAAAACAAAATATCCTGATATTGCCAAAAATTGTATTTCGGTATTTTTTGGTGATATACGCAATAGCTCCTTATTGGATAGAATAAAACTTCCACATAAACACATTGGGGTTGTGAATGATGCAAAAATACTTAGACAAACATATGCTTGTTCAAAAGTTGTGCTATCGACCTCTCTATATGAAACTCTTCCGGGGACCCTAATTGAAGGTCAGGCCGCCGGATGTGTACCTGTTTCCTTTGGAAAAGGTGGACAAAGAGATATCATTGACCATAAAAAGAATGGCTACATCGCAGAATATTTGTCTCCTGAAAGCATAGCCGATGGTATAGCTTGGGCTTTAGAAAATGCTCTCGATAGAAACGCACAACACGAAGAAGTATGCAAGCGTTTTGCCGGTGATGTTATTGCCAATAAATATATTGAACTTTGCAACAAGTTACTATCCCAACGTTAATCAAAAATGGTTACTATTCTGTTTCACTCAACAATATTTGGGCCCATTCATAGCCGTCGTTTAGGAACTTCTCTCGGAGTAAATTTGTCCCCTAACGATGGTAAAGTGTGTACTTTTGACTGCATATATTGCGAAGCCGGCTATAATTCTCAAGGAGCAGGAACATCAGGATTGCCAAAACGAGAAAACGTTAGCTCTCAGCTTGAGGCAAAACTGAAGGAGATGAAATACGCAGGTGAACAACTTGATGTAATCACATTCTCCGGCAATGGCGAGCCTTCAATACACCCCGAATTTGAAGGTATTATAGATGATACTATCGCATTGCGAGACAAATATTTCCCCAATGTAAAAATCAGCGTTCTTTGTAATTCGACACGATTGGGAGATGTACACGTTGTCAATGCATTGAAAAAAGTTGATAACAATATCCTTAAACTCGACTCGGCAATTACCGAAACAATGAGACTTATTGACCAACCGGCAAATCCCTCATTTACATCAGAAGGCGTAATAGAACAGATTGCCACGTTTGGCAACCAATGTATCGTGCAAACAATGATGCTACGAGGTTTCCATAATGGCAAACGTGTTGACAACACAACTACCGAAGAGATAGGAGCTCTTTTAAAGGCCTATAAACGTATCAACCCTCGCGAGGTAATGTTGTACTCTATTGACCGTAAAACACCAGAGGAAGAACTTGAAAAAGTCTCTGTTGATGAACTGAATTCTATTGCCGACATTTTCCGAGCTGAAGGCATTTCGGTGCAAGTAAATTAACTCGCGATGTGCGATGACATCACATATCCCAAACCACTTAAACCTGGAGACAAAATAGCGATTGTTTCCCCCGCCGGAATTGTCAACTCTGATTTTGTTCACGCCGCAATACAAGTACTGTCTCGCGAAGGGTGGAACCCATATATCAGCAAGCACGCTTTAGGAAAGCATGGATCATTCAGTGGAAGCGTTATTCACCGACTTGAAGATATCTCAGACGCATTTCTTGACCCCGACACTCGTGCTATTCTTTGCAGTCGCGGAGGATATGGTGCAATACATTTGCTTGAAGATTTATCAGCATTGCCTTTAGAACACGACCCCAAATGGCTCATAGGATTCAGCGATATTTCTGCTTTACATGCCCTCATGTCTTCAAAGGGGATAACGAGCCTCCACGCTCCTATGGCCAAACACCTCGCCCAGGAGAATGGTACAGATTTCTATTCTCAGCAATTGTTTGATATATTGCGAGGCAATCGTCCGCAATACAATTGGGACTCCCATTCTCTCAACAAACCAGGAACTGCTTCAGGGCAACTAATAGGTGGAAATCTTGCAGTGCTACAAGCCTTGATAAATACACCCTACGATGTTTTCAGAAAAGATATTATCCTATTTATTGAGGATATAGGCGAACCCATCTACAAGGTACAACGCATGCTCTATCAGCTTAAATTAAGTGGGATATTACCATCATTGAACGGTCTTATTGTGGGACAATTCACCAACTATCAGCCTGACGCAAATTTTGCCGACATGGAAACCATGATTAGTGCACTCGCTTCTCCTTATGATTTCCCTATTGCCTTCAGTGCTCCTATTGGACACACCAGCAATAACATTCCTCTCGTAATCGGCTCCAAAATCACCCTTTCGGTCGCCGAAAAAGAAACATCGCTCCTATAGAAATGTAAAAATCGTCAATACACTGACGTTTTTACGTTTTTAATATCAGAATAGGGTTAATTGAGGATCTATCAATTTAAATGATAAACGATGATGGGGTGTAACACCATATTGTTCAATTGCCTCGCGATGAGCCTTAGTGGGGTAGCCCTTGTTCACATTCCAGCCATACTGAGGGAACTCCTCATGCAAGCGAGTCATGTACTCATCTCGATGTGTTTTAGCTAATATCGATGCTGCAGCAATGTTGCCAAATCGTCCATCGCCTTTTACAAATGTTTCGTAAGGGATATCTCCATAGGGTTTAAAGCGATTGCCATCAACAATAATAGCACCCGGAACAATAGACAATCCGTCTAATGCCCGATGCATTGCAAGAATAGACGCGTTAAGAATGTTTATTTCGTCAATCTCCTGTGCCGTAACAATACCCACCGACCATGTCAATGCTTCACCCTCTATAATAGGGCGTAATTTCTCACGTTTAGCCTCTGTAAGTTGCTTTGAGTCATTTAGTAACGGATGATGAAAATCATCGGGAAGAATTACGGCGGCCGCATAAACCGAGCCGGCAAGACAGCCACGCCCAGCCTCATCACAACCGGCTTCAAATCGTCCGCTTATATAACACGTGGGTAACATTTTCTTTAAGAGGTGTGTTTAAGCGTTATGCTTACGCACTTGCTCTTTTATAGCATCAACCACATTGATGATATAGTCGCCTGTCTTTTCGAGGTCGCCAATAATATCCATATAAACAATACCTGATTGATATTCATATTTCTTATTGTTTATATTTTCAATGTTTTCACTACGCAATTGATTGCGCATGTTGTTGATTTCTCGTTCTTTATTGTAAGAGTTGATTATGTCAGATTCGCGAGCGTTTTCGACATCTTTGAGCAACAGCATCATATTAGACATAGCTTCATCAACATATGCAAACATTGAATCAACATTATCATAAATCATTTGAGGAAATTCTACTTTACCCTGTTGCTTGCGCATCATCGCTTTTGCAACACCAAAACATCCATCAGCAATACTTTCAATTTCTGACACAATACGCAACAACGATGCGATACGATGTTTACTATCACTTGACAATCGCCCTTCTGCGCAACGGTTAAGATAGTTTGCAATCTCAACTTCCATGCGGTCAGAAATATCTTCATATTTTTCAAGACGAGAGAATAATTTAGTAAATTCCTCGCTATTTTCTTTAGAGTGAATAAGTTCCTTAGTCATTCCAAACATGCGTTGAACACGTTCAGCAAAGACTGAAATTTCTTTTTCTGCTTGAGCAATGTTCAATTCCGAAGCAGCAACGCGACCACTTGCAATGTACATAAGTTGGAATTCTTCGTCGCTTTTGTGTTTAGATGGCATAATGCGTTCCACAATCTTAACATATAAGTTTGTCATCCAAATCATTACGCTGAGGTTGATGAGATTGAAAATTGTGTGGAAAATAGAAAGTCCGAATGAAGCGCTGACAGCCATGTTTGCAATTACTGTTTCATCACTTCCTGTATAATTGTATAATGCACATGGATTTCCTAAACCAAAGAATTCGGTAACCCATACCGTTAACTTTGTGAATGGGAAGAAAAGAGCCAAAACCCACACTGTACCCAATACATTAAACAACAAGTGGCAAAGAGCGGCTCTTTTTGCAGCTAAATTAGCACCAAGAGATGCAATTATAGGAGTAATTGTTGTCCCAATGTTACTACCCAAAATCATTGCACAAGCCAAATCAAAAGTAATCCAACCTTTAGTACACATAATCAGCACAATCGCGATTGCTGCCGACGATGACTGAATTATCATTGTTGCAATGATTCCAATAAGGACAAAAAGTAAAACCGAGACGATCCCCATGTCGGCGTAATGTTGTAGGAAACCGAATATTTCCGGATTTGATTTTAAATCGGGGACACTATCCTCAATCATATTAAGTCCTATAAATAGGATAGCAAAGCCTAAAATAATTTCACCTATAGACTTGCGACGGCTTATACTTGAAAATAACAAAGGTAGCGAGAACGCAATTAAAGGATAGGCAAAAGCTGCGATATCAACCTTGAATCCAAACAATGTAATAATCCATGCAGTCGCTGTAGTTCCCACATTGGCACCCATAATAACCGCTACAGATTGAGCCAAGGTCATCAAACCTGCACTCACAAAGCTCACCACCATCACAGTAGAAGCTGAAGAACTTTGTATTAACGCCGTAATAGAAAAACCGGTAAATGCACCCATGAAACGATTGCGCGTCATTGCGCCTAAGATGTTTCGAAGACCATTACCGGCAGCTTTTTGAAGACCATCACTCATTAACGTCATACCATATAGGAACAATCCTACGGCTCCAAGCAACGTTAGAAAATCTAAAATTCCGTATTCCATTGAAGGATAATGTTTAGTTGATATAAAATATTTTACTGAATACAAAGATATAATAAATCTCAAATATTTCAAATCTCAATAGATATTTAAAGATTTGCAATCGCTATTGTTTCCTTAAGCATCTAAAATTCATTACCTTTGCAACATGATAAAGAACTTACTTTTTGATTTGGGCGGTGTCATTATGGACATTCGTCGCGAGAATGCAGTAAAAGCATTAGAAAAAATAGGCATGAAAGATGCCAATGATTTTCTTGGTGAATACAGCCAAAAAGGCCCATTTCTACAACTCGAAGAGGGCACAATTACTCCCGAAGAGTTTAGAAACGAGATAAGACGATATATCGACAACGAGGTTTCCGATGCCGATATTGATGCTGCTTTCTGCGAATTCCTCATTGGAATTCCTCGCCATCGCCTTGAAGAGTTGCGCGAGTTGAAGAAGCAATACAACATTTTCATGCTCTCCAACACCAACCCCATCATGTGGCATAGTCGCATCGCCGAAGAGTTTCGCCAAGAAGGGCTTGAAATGAATGACTACTTCGATGGTATTGTAACCTCATTTGAAGCAAAAAGCATCAAGCCCGACAAGAAGATATTTGAAACTGCAATCACAAAATGTAACATCAAACCCGAAGAGACAATCTTCCTTGATGATTCACAAAAGAATCTTGACTCGGCATCAAAACTTGGATTTGGGACTATTCTCGTTGCTCCGGGAAATGAATTTTTTGATCTCATCAAGAAATACAACAACTAAATGTCATCAAGGAGCAAAATAGCAACAGTAGGGATGTTTGACGGAGTACACTCCGGTCACCGATTTCTCATTGACCAACTAAAACAAGAAGGCATTAATCGAAACTTAGGGACTCTTGTTATATCTTTTACCCAACACCCTCTTGCTGTTATTGCGCCGGAATATGCTCCCGCTATGCTGTCAACGGCTGAGGAACGCAAAAGCATGATATTAGCCTCCGGAGTAGATGAATGTATCATGCTTGATTTTGACCGCAAATTGCAACAATTGACCGCAAGAGAGTTTATGAGCATGTGCCATGATTCACATAACGTTGATGTATTAATGCTTGGTTTCAATAATCGCTTTGGAAGTGATCGACTTTCTAATATTGCCGATTATCAAAAAGAGGGGGATAAAGTGGGAATAACCGTCATGCAAGCCAATGAGTTGCCCGACATGAGCTCCTCTATAATCAGAAACCTCATCATTGACAAAGAGATAAAAAAGGCGACTGAAAAACTTGGATATTTCTACTTCTTAGAGGGAACAGTCGTTAAGGGCAAGCAGATAGGTCGCACAATAGGCTTCCCTACGGCAAATCTACAACCGAGTACCGATAAACTTATTCCGCCGAAGGGAGTATATGCTTCATTGGTAACATTGCCCGACGGAGGACAACGCCCCGCAATGCTGAACATTGGCTGTCGCCCTACTGTAGATAAAAACAATGCCCCAATTTCCATTGAGGCAAACATATTTGATTTCTCAGGAGATTTATATGATAAAACGATAAAAATCCATTTCTTGGATTTTATCAGAGAGGAGCTGAAATTCAATTCTCTTGAGGAGCTGCGCAATCAAATCGCTATCGACAAAACTGCCGTCCAAAAGGCTTACGATTCTATCATCAACAACCGCCCATCGCTTTAAAGAAATGCCAAATGGCAATTCCTCCCGACACTGACACATTCAACGAATGTTTTGTGCCACATTGCGGTATCTCAATACAATAATCTGACTTATCTACCACCGATTGCTCTACACCATTAACTTCGTTGCCAAAGACAATCGCATAGGCACGACCTTGCTCCGGGACAAAATCCTGTAGCGCAACACTCTCTTTCACCTGCTCAAGTGAACAAACGATATATCCACCGGCTTTCAATCGGTCAACACACTCATCGGTAGAGGCATAATATTCCCATGCGACTGAGTCTTCAGCACCAAGAGCCGTTTTGTGAATTTCAGCTGATGGGGGAGTGGCGGTAATGCCACACAACATTATCTTCTCTACAAGAAACGCATCGCAAGTGCGAAACACCGAGCCTACATTGTTCAAACTGCGCACATTATCAAGCACAATCACAAGGGGCAACTTCCCTTTACCTTTATATTCTTCAACGCTATCGCGTTGCAAATCCCATATCGTTTTCTTTTCCATGCCACAAAGTTAATAACTTACTAATAAATAACAACCACCTCTGCCTCATTCAGGCAAAGATGGTTGTCCTAAGTTTTATTAAAAGACTTTTTTACTTCCCAATTGTTATCTCCATTGTAGCTTTTCCATTAGCACCAGCCTTATTTACTTTAACATGCTTGATTTTGTCGACAGGAGCTAATTGTTTTAGTTTGTCAGCTGAAATTTTTTCTCCATTGACATAATAATCCACATCTTCTATACCTTTAATTACTACAACTTGCTCTTCCACATCATCTGCTTTATTCATTTGCATAGACGCTTTTACATCTGTTACATGTTTTGTTGAAATTTCAACAATAGCCTCTCCTTCTGACTTATTGACATTCATGCTTACAATCTTGGTCTTGTCAATGTTTTTCAATTGCTCTTCCGTAATTTCCTTTCCATCAAGAAAAAATCTTGTGGGAGTGCCATTCAATCCATCGACTTTTAAATCAGAAGAATCACCATTAATCTTAATAGTGCTTTTAATTACAGTTTTTTCATTACCTTTGTCATTGTCAGGGAACGACAATTCACTACTGCTGATTGCAGACAATGTCCCTGCAACTGAAGGTTGATTTACTACTAATAGCGCGGTCGCAACGACGGGCACTATAGCAAGAGCGCGTAATCGACTGCTCTTGCGAGAACGATTTGATAACATCATAGTGATACGTTTTTTAAGTTTGCTATGGTTCAGGCTGTTGGCAAGTGACGGGAATCTCGCGCCAACAGCCTTTTTTATTAATAATAATTGATAATTTTTTGCATCCACACCACTCTGCAACACCGCCTCATCGGCTTGGTATTCATGAACGGTTTTCAATTCTTCTTTAAGTAGCCACGCTGCCGGATTAAACCAGTTTAGAATAATTACAAATTCGGCAATCAGCAAATCAACCCAATGCCGACAACGAAGATGTTGTTTTTCATGCGTTAAAATCATTTCTCCGGCTTGAGAATAATCCCCACGCGACATCACAACATAGCGCATCCAACTGAATGGAGCTGTTGAACTATCATCCGTAATCACAAGTGCGCAGCCGTCTTGTGATTGTTTTTCTCCTTTTATAATAACCCGAGCAATCTTTGCCCAAACGCACAATGTTCTTATTGTCATCACCATGCATCCAAGCAAATAAACCGCAAGTAGCACCATCACCCAAATAGAAGCCAAATTGCCATTAACCACATGAGCATTACCCATGAGACTATTTATATCAAAAGACCCTTGAGTGACAACCGCCTCAACACTTAATCGCTCTACTATATTCATTATAGGAGCTGCTAATAATGCAACTGCATAGGACAACAATATTACCATGCGATTAAATCTATGAAATGTTTCATGAGCCAACAACCATTTGTAAATCAAATACATTGGCAATAAAAACATTGCTACATTTATTGAATATGACAATATTGCCCCCATATCCTATTCCGTTTTGCCTTTTTCCACTATATCAATCAATTCTCGCAACTCATCAATCGAAAGTTTTTCCTCTTCCACAAGTGCCGATACTGCTCCAAGATAAGAGTTATTGAAAAAACTTTTTATCACATTCCCAAGAGAGCGACGACGATAATCCTCTACTCTTGCTACTGCATAATACTGATAAGTTTTGCCATATTCTTTGTGCGCCACATATCCTTTTGTTTCAAGATTACGAACAAATGTCGATATCGTGTTGAAATGAGGGCGTGGCTCATCATACAATTCAACTATTTCTCGCACAAACAATGGTCCATGTTGCCAAAACAACTTCATCAATTCCTCTTCCTTTTCTGTCAGTTCGACTTTTTTATCCTCGCTTTTCATATTTACGAAAATTTATATCATTAAGATTATCAATTGGTTTAATAACATGAGCCAGATAGCGTTGTTTCTATTCCTGAATGCACGTTATAATCAATCGACATCACAAAGCTACAACTAATAATTTAGTTATACAACTATTTAGTTAGTTTATTAACTAAATTTATAGTTTATATAAAAGATTAGTTAAATTGATATATTAAATTCATGATATATACCCATTCAGCAACCTTATTGAAGGTTGATTGTTATTTATGGAGATTTTATTGATGTTGAAATTGTTAATAATTTATTATTGGTGTCAATTGTTAATTATTTGCCCTAACTTTGCAAAATAAAACTTAATAGAAACATAAATAATGGAAAATAAAGAATTAGACCGCATCAGCTATGCTTTAGGTCTTAGCATGGGTAACAATTTTAAAGGCTCAGGTATTGAAACTCTTAACATCAGCGACTTTGCCGATGGCGTTGCTGCTGTATATGAAGGAACAAAACCCAAAATGAGCTATGACGAAGCCAAACTTGAGATACAAAAATTCTTCCAAGCAATGGAAGCAAAACAACAAGAAGCGGCTAAAGAGATGGCTAAAGTAAACCAAGCTGCCGGAGAAGCTTTCCTTGCTGAAAATGGCAAACGCCCCGAAATCATTACTACTGCAAGCGGATTGCAATATGAAGTGCTCGCTGAAGGTAATGGCGCAATGCCTGCTGCAAGCGACCAGGTGGTTGTTCATTACACCGGAAAACTCATCGACGGAACAGTATTTGACAGTTCGGTAGAACGTGGACAACCTGCTACATTTGGTGTTACACAAGTAATCCCGGGGTGGGTTGAAGCACTCCAATTGATGAAAGCCGGCTCAAAATGGCGTCTATACATCCCTTCTAACCTTGCCTATGGTCCTAATGGCGCAGGTGGCGCAATCGGTCCTAACGCAACTCTCATCTTTGATGTAGAATTGCTACAAGTAGTGGGGAAATAATAAACTCTATAAAAACAACTTTTTAACTTATTTCAATTATGAAAAAATTTATTGCCGCATGTGGCATTTCTGCCATCATGCTCGGATTGGCAAGCTGTGGAGGAAGCAGCTCTACAGCAACAGGATTTGACGATTCTGTATCGGTTTATTTCGGTAAAGTAAATGGTGCAGCATTGGCACAAAACATCGAAAACGAGCCGGAAGATTTCCGCTCAAAAATCAACAAAGAAGAGCTTTTCAAAGGCGTCAAAACTGTTATAATGAACGACACAGCCAATATCAGCTACCTAATTGGGCTTCAAGTTGGTATGCAACTTAATCAAGGTTTGATCCAATTTGCTGAAGGTGCAGAATTTGATCGTGCTACTGTTCTCAAAGAATTTAAAGAAACTCTTAATGCCGATAGCGTTGATTTCGAACAATTGCGCATGACACTTGACTCATTGATGAACATCGTTCAAGATCGTGTCGCTAAGAAACTTG
>JAFXGB010000245.1 GCA_017520235.1 Muribaculaceae bacterium
GATCCCTTAGCTAAATATTCTATAAAAGAATGGCCTATCATGATTCCCTTCTTGCATGATGAAAAGGTTAAAAAATTATTAAAGCCAAATCCAAGGAGAACATGATATGCAAGACGTATTTGTCTTTAAATACCGTGATGGTAAGTAAAGCATAAATGTTTCAAAAACTCTCTTGCCTCACCGACAAAGTTTCCGCCATTTGCTTGGTGTTTATTGTCGGCGATGCAGATACTATTCCGAAAAGTGTGTCTGAGTTAAGTAGAAAAAAAGACCGGCCATTTTTGGCCAGTCCTAACAAGTTTGTATTTTTTGGTATCCAAATCAAAAATTACAACTTATGTTATTTACAAAGAACAAATAGCAGAGCAAATTACGGATGGTGTCAATCTCTATTTTAAGTACATTGTAAGAAGTCCTTCGTTCCCTTTTCGGTAATTTGGCATTGATTTGTTCGGTAATATATAATTATTGGCACAAACTCTCCCAAACTTTTTGTCTTATCCTATCTGCTTCGTGAGTACTCTCTCCAAAATGCAGGTTTAATGAGCATTCGTGCTCTCCAACCACTCAACTTTAGGATTTAGTAATGCTTATATGTTGGAACGGGAAGTTGTCTACTAATAGAATTCTCCTTTGTTATTACACCTTTGAAATTTTGATGATTTTTCAAATGATAAAATATGAAAAGAATTCAAAAAGCTATAAATATCCAAATATATATCTGAAAACGAAGTACAAAAATGCGTGAAAAATATTGGGGAAATGCTGAAATAATCAAGAAAAGTTTGTATCTTTGCGTGCAATAAAATCTAAAGCTACATTTATATGTCGTTTATTGCAGATAGAGTAAAAATGGATGGTCTCACATTTGATGACGTCCTATTGATTCCGGCCTATTCGGAAGTGCTTCCAAGAAGCGTTAATCTCACAACAAAATTCTCTCGTAACATAACCCTTAATGTGCCTTTGGTATCAGCTGCTATGGACACTGTTACTGAAGCGCAACTTGCTATTGCCATCGCTCGCGAAGGTGGTATCGGTGTTATTCACAAGAACATGTCGATTGCTGAACAAGCTCGCCAAGTGCATGCAGTGAAACGCGCTGAAAATGGTATGATCTATGATCCTGTTACCATCAAGCGTGGTAGCACCGTTAAAGATGCGCTTAACATGATGGCAGAATATCACATTGGAGGTATTCCTGTTGTTGACGACAACAACAAGTTGGTGGGTATTGTAACAAACCGCGACCTTCGTTTTGAACTTGATTTAAACCGTCTTATCGACGAAGTTATGACATCGGAAAATCTTGTTACAACTAATCAATCAACCGACCTTGAGGAAGCGGCTCAAATTTTGCAAGAACACAAAATCGAAAAACTCCCTGTTGTTGACAGCGAAGGTCACTTGATAGGTCTTGTTACCTATAAAGATATCACTAAAGCTAAAGACAAACCATTTGCATGTAAAGATTCTCGCGGTCGTTTGCGCGTGGCTGCCGGTGTTGGCGTAACAGCCGACAGCAT
Organism: Muribaculaceae bacterium; assembly: GCA_017520235.1. Classification (GTDB taxonomy): domain Bacteria; phylum Bacteroidota; class Bacteroidia; order Bacteroidales; family Muribaculaceae; genus RGIG4079. The sequence continues at coordinate 1,527 of JAFXGB010000245.1, forward strand.
GGATCGTGTTGACGCTCTTGTAGATGCCGGAGTTGATGCTATCGTAATTGACACCGCACATGGCCACACTCGTGGTGTTGTGGGCGTGTTGCGTGCAGTAAAAGAAAAATATCCTCACATTGATGTTGTTGTAGGAAACATCGCAACTGGTGAAGCAGCTAAATACCTCGCTGAGAATGGTGCTGATGGAGTGAAAGTGGGTATTGGTCCCGGCTCAATCTGTACAACTCGCGTGATTGCCGGAGTGGGTGTTCCTCAATTAAGTGCTGTCTATGATGTCGCAAAAGCTCTTGAAGGAACAGGTGTGCCTTTGATTGCCGATGGTGGTATTCGTTATTCAGGCGATATCGTGAAAGCTCTTGCTGCCGGTGCTTATTCAGTAATGCTTGGCGGTATGCTCGCAGGTGTTGAAGAGTCTCCCGGCGACACAATCATTTACAATGGCCGTAAATACAAGTCTTATCGTGGCATGGGTTCTCTTGAGGCTATGGAAAAAGGCTCTAAAGACCGCTATTTCCAAGC
>JAFXGB010000246.1 GCA_017520235.1 Muribaculaceae bacterium
AGTGGCATTCACCTCAAACACAGCCTCAAGCGGAGCATCTTGCGTACATGCGATATCAACATTCAAACGATTATTTGATGTCATAGAATCGGGGGTTATTTTTATGTTTATATCTTTAAATATGCCCAATCGCGACAAATTTGTTTGCGTGCGGTTCATTGTCATTACCGAAAACACGAGTCCTTCTCTAAAAGTCACACATACGGGAATCAAATTATGACGCAATCTCGAAGGTTGCATCTGCACAATTGCGCCTCGCGAGGTCTTAATTGTGTCGGGAGTCCCTCCCCCCTCATTTCGATGCACATAAATTGTCACATCGCCTGTCACATATCGACGATATGCTTCGGGAGGGGTATCTTCAGCAAAAGTCATTTTCAACATAATCCTTTGCGGAGTAATAGTGCTATCAGCAAGATATGTGATATAATCGGGTTGGAAATAATAATATCCTCTATTTCGCACTTGATTAGCTATCACCGTGCGAAGTTCACTTAACTAATCGGTACAATATCTCACCCCTTTAGCCAACAATTTCGACTTTATTGCAACCGAATCGATTATATGATTTAGATGTGATGTGTCGGGCAACAATACCACTGAATCGATACGATAGCTCGGACCACTCTGCACATCATATGCAATTCTCACCTTCTTGGGATTTTTACCTTTAATCAGCTCATAATCAACCTTTGCGTCAAAGTATCCGTTATTTTCAAGAATCTCATTTATCATTTTCACACGTGCATCGGGACGCACATCTGACAACAACACCGGTTCTTCAACCAACTTTTCATAAAGCCAATGTTTTAGTCCTGTTGATGATTCATTCCAATTATTATACACCCACAAGCCTATAGGGAATGGGTGTCGCACATATGGAGAAAACAAGCTATTATTAGGTGTTACATCGATAGCATCTTTCACTTGCGACTTTATATCAGAAGGCATTTTTTCGCCGTCGGGTTCCTCAATCTTCACACGTTTCACAACGGTGTATAATGGGTCATCAACGCTAAGTCGCTTTGTTGTCGAACACGACACCGCAACAATAGCGACAAACGCTATTGTCAGCATCTTATATAATATGTCGGTCATTTTCACCATCGTCGAAACTCACTTTTTATCTAAACAAATCACGCAACGATTTAAGTTTGCGTTTATACACAAAACCCACCCCGGTTTGTATCACTTCGCCTTCAAGAATACTTTCATATCCCACTTGACGGAACAATTTCACATACATTGAGCCACTCTTGTTTATCATATACTCAAATGATATGTCATTAATAAGATTTTGTGAATAATTTTCATCAGCGTCGGCATCGGTAGAATAGTTACCTCCCACAACAATCTTAAATCGGTCGTCAAATAACGTTTTCGACACCTTATAGCTATAACTTGTTGTTTTAGATGTGCTTCCATCGGTAGTTTTATCATATTGATCTATACCAAATGAAATATCCACAAACTTCACATTATTTGCCACCCATGAATTCACTTTCGACTCTACAAACGCATACAACGGATTGCCCGAGAAATTGCTATTGGCTGTCGCTCCGGGACCCGAATAAACATTGTAAAGCAACATATTCATTGCCTGATTTGCACGTTGCTCGGCACTCATCGAAGCCAACTCATTGGCAATCGTTATATCATCGGGTGTAGATAAATCAAATGCCACGTTCATGTTATTTAAAGTATTTGTGACATTAATTTCCACATCAAAGTTTATCAACCTTGAATCTTGGCCCTCTTGTGTCACATTTGCTTTTATATTATCAACTGCCGACAGACTCAATGTGGGGTTCATTATATCTCCATTAAACGCCACATAACTGCCCTCTTTAAAGTCAAACAATTTTTCCGACATTAAAGGAGGAGTATAACGCACAAAACCTTTGTTGATAGTGTAACGACCTGTCATTCTTCCATCTTCCATCGATGACAACGAATAATTAATAGTTCCACCGCCTTGCAGTTGTACTCTATTCTTACCATCGGTCGACAAATCCACATTAATAGTAGTTCCTTCCGACACTATTAGGGCCGCATCTAACTCAATCTGCATATTTTTCATCAAACGCTCTCTTGCCACATCGGCCGTAGTATCAGAGAAATCCACAAACTTCACCATATCATCAACATTGTAAGATGATAGTGTTGATGTTGCATCGGGAATTATATATGTGGTATTCGACCCTCGTAATAAATCTATCGTTGCATCAATATCCAATTCCGACAAATCTCCTCTCACATCGGCATCTACATCAACATAGCCTTTTCCATATACATCGGCCTTTTTCGACTTGTTGCTTCCTATTATCTGCATATTGCGGGCCTTAAACGACAACTCGATTTGAGGAGATGATAATTCGGTAATATCAACCGACCCA
>JAFXGB010000247.1 GCA_017520235.1 Muribaculaceae bacterium
CCTAAGAAAAAATAAGAGCCTTTTTGTGGTATAATCAATTGATTATTGCGCCCAATAAATCCTACTCCGGCTTTTACGGCCCAATATCGTTCTCTGATGGGGGCTGTATCTACGCATACTCGTGTTTCTCCTCCAAAATTTGAACGAATAAAATCAGCAAGAGTGGATAATTTGGCTCTTACGACCTCGTGATAGTCCTTTCCAAGAGCGTATGACGCGATTTGAGGTGCATTTGCCGGCTGTTTTTGTGTTGGATGATAATTTATTGCACAGACAATAATTGAACGAGCAGACGGCAAAAGAAGAGTCGGATTTTTCCTCTCATCGTGATACTTGTCAAGATAGTGCATTTCGCCATGAAATCCATTCTCAATCCATGAGTCAAAATGTTTTTGTGCAAAATCATCAATAGGCGCTATTGTCGCAAAGCCTATATCCTCAATGCCGAGTTTGGCCGCCTCTTTTAAGATAACCTTTTTACATTCCGATGACATCAAATTCATAGCCTTGCTCTTTTATCCATTCGATGGCACGAGGTAAAGCATATTTCAGATTTTTTTCTGCTTTCAGGGAGTCATGGAACACAATGATAGAGCCATTGCGAGTGTAACGTTTGACGTTGGCAAATACTTGTTCGCCATTTAGTTTTTTACTATAATCGCGGGTAACAAGGTCATACATTATAATGTTGTAATGATCTTTGATGGCTCTTGCTTGCGCAGGTCTAATGAGTCCATGTGGAGGTCGAAACAAAGTGCTGTCGATTAAGTTATTTGCTTCGGTAATATTGCGCATATAACGCATTGTCGTAACCTTGGAGCCTTGAAGATGATTCATTGTGTGGTTCCCATAGGTGTGTCCACGACGTTTTATTTCTTCAAATAATTCAGGATGTCGGGCAACGTTGTCTCCGACGAGAAAGAATGTAGCTTTAATATTATATTTGTCGAGCAGATCGAGTACCCAAGGAGTTACCTCGGGTATCGGTCCGTCATCAAATGTAAGATATACCACTCTACGCTTTTTGCGTTTAATGCGCCAAATCGCTTCCGGGAACAGAATGCGATAGAGTAGTGGTGGCTGTTCGATTAACATCGTTTAAAACTTATTGTTGAAGAAATTGTCCGAAGTTTACACCTTGATTTTCCAATTCGGTCATAAGTTCTTCTGTTTCTCCACCTCCATTATTGTAAGATTGGAGTAATGACATGAAATAACTTCCTGCAATATACCGGTCAGTGCGTTGTAATGATTGATATTGCCAAGGTTTGAGGCTTTGGAAATATCTGATGTATTGTGCATATCGGCGTATTTCACTTTCCAAGATGTCAAGCCCTTTTTGAGTGATTGTTTCATCATTGAGCGCTTGTCCGAGTCGCAAATAGAGGTCTCCGATTATTTCTCCTATTTGTACTGAATAAGGAGCTGCCGCTGTGGGTAGTTTTGCTCCCATTGTGTCAACTACAGCGAGAGATTTTTCATATCGTTCTTTCGCATATTTAAGGAGATTTTCTTTGATCTCTCCATCATAATCTTCAGCTGAAATATCAGCTTGAACACCTTCGTTGTATAGAGCTGTTGCAAGGTCGAGCATTGCACTACGATGAGTTGCCACCATGCGACGAATTGTTTCATCAAGATAGATGTCATCAGGGCTTGTTACTTTATCGATGCCACCCCAACGGAATTTGTTCATCACATTATCATACATTTTGTCGGCATTGACTGGGATATTATCTCCATTGCCTGTGATAATTGGGGTGATTTCATATGCCAACCCTGAATTGCTCATGTATTTAGACAATCCGAGATAATAATCATCGGGAACAGTCATAGCAAAGTAAACAGGACGATTCCATCCGTTCTTGATGCTTGTTGAAAGAATATCGAGTGCAATAACTTTGTTGAGGGACATTCCACCATCGTTGGCAGTAGCAACGTCATTCATCATATTCACATCAATAGAATCAACAATTTCATTGGCTTGATAAGCATCAACGCGACCGGCCTTTAATGCTGCTTGTGCATCAACGGGGATATACATTATTGGGTATTTAATTTCCGGCATTCCCCATTTGTTTTTAGACGAAGATGGGTCATAGAGCGCTTTTAAAGATGTTTCCACTTCAACAGTATTTACTGTGTCAGGGTTTAGGAAATAACTGAATTGCAAACGGTCATGCCCATAATCTACCGGTGTTGCAAGCATATCGATTGCCGGTGCATCATAGGTGGGATATTGTAATTGGTTAGCATACCAGTCGGTTGTCAAATAAGACATATTTACCACTCGCACATCGGTGCGGTAACCTTCTACTTCTTGAGCATACCACAATGGGAATGTATCGTTATCTCCGTTGGTAAAAATAACAGCATTTTCATCAACGCTTGAAAGATAATTCATTCCGAAATCACGTGCTGCATAACGCCCTGAGCGATCATGGTCGTCCCATGTCTGAGAAACCATTTGTAGAGGTACTGCGATACCAAGAACACATGCCACTCCTGCCGCGATTGTTGATTCTTTGCTCTTCTTAGCAATGAAATCTTTAATGATAGCATATAGAGCTGCAACACCAAATCCAATCCATATTGCGTAGGCATAGAATGAGCCAGCAAATGCATAGTCACGTTCACGAGGTTGCCCAGGTGTTTGGTTTAGATATAGCACGATTGCAATACCGGTCATGAAGAACAAGAAGAATACTACCCAAAACTGCTCAATACCGCGTTTTGATACAAATGCTTGCCAGAGCAATCCGATGATGCCCAATAGTAGTGGAAGCATAAAGAACACGTTGTGCCCTTTGTTCCCTTTGCCAAGGTCGTCGGGGAGTAAAGATTGATCGCCAAGGCGCATGTTGTCTATAAATGGAATACCTGAGATCCAATTACCATGGTTGACCTCTCCGTTTCCTTGAATGTCGTTTTGGCGACCGGCAAAGTTCCACATAAAGTATCTCCAATACATGTGATTGAGCTGATAGTTCAAGAAATATTGCAGATTTTGGCTAAATGTGGGTTTTATGCGGTAGTCTTTATGTAATGGATTGCCATTTTCATCAACATAAAGGGTAGCTTCAATATATTTTGTGTTAGTACTGTTCATGCCGGTCCAGTCTTTGTAGGCTTGAACGTGAGCAGGTGATGAGCTATACATGCGAGGGAACAACATGTTTAGCTCCGGAGTCATTTTGTAATCGGTTTTGTTGCCGGTTACAACATAGCGGTCAGGCTCATTGGGCGATTGTTTTACAATCTTATTGTATATTGCAGCACCTTCGTCGGTTATGGCATGAGGGCTGTTACTTGCATCAACTTTATATAAAATTGATGAATTAAATGTTTGCCCATAGAATAGTGGACGCTCGCCATATTGTTCGCGGTTGAGATATGAACTTAGTGCAAATACGTTATCGGGTGAGTTTTGATTCATAGGCGTGTTTGCACTTGAACGAATCAAAAGCAGAGCATAAGATGAATATCCAATGAATATTACAAAAATACTGATAACAGTAATTGATAAAATTCTGATGGGTAATTTTTTGCAAATCTTGAATAGGTAAATAAATAATCCTGCTATAATCAAAATAGGGATTATTATGCTGTTGCCAATGAATGGAATTCCTGAAACTAAGATGCTCAAGATGAAAGATAGTTTGATGCGAGTAGGATTGTTTTGGCTGTATAATTCATAGATAGCCCAAATGAATGACGCTAAAACAATGAGA
>JAFXGB010000248.1 GCA_017520235.1 Muribaculaceae bacterium
ACACCGGCTTTTAACTGACCTAAATTTTCCCCTCGACGCATAACGTTAGATGCAATAAGAGGATAATTTAGTAATAAATGTTGCACCTCGATAGTATCGTCGGTGTGTAATTTGCTGTTTACGCTTTCCCTTACAAGAAATTTAAAGTTTTCTTGATATTCGAGCACTAATTTTCGATTAGGTAGATATGTTATTTCTACTTGTTGCCCTTTACTTAGATTTTTAACAATCAAATCTTCTGATGCATTATCGAAAGTGGAGTTGCTCACATCGGCTTTTGATAATGCTTCCCAATCGGGATATCCAAGATATTTGGCGATAATGTTTAATGTGGATATTCTTGCATTACATTCTTCATTGAGAAACCCTAATAATCGTTTTAGCGTATTTACTCCAATATGTTCATTGGTGACGCTAAAAATGTCTATAGCAATGTAGTCGCAATCAGCAGGCGACGTGAGTGCTTTGCCCGATTTCTGTTTTAATAATTCTTTTATTTCAAATGATAGTTTCATTGCTTCAAGGGCGTAAAGGAATAATACAATATTTGCTCTATTTATATTTAACACAAACCGGGCTTATCTCCCTATGGAGCTAAACCCGGCTACGACTAATCAACCCCAAGTGGGATTGCCTCTGTTTTTTTATAACCTTTTATCGGATAGGAATAAAGAGATTTTTATCCTATTTTGTCAACTTCGAGGTCGCCACCGAGCACTTCGTGCCAAGGTAGACCTTGTTTGTTGAGTTGTTCCATAAATGGGTCGGGATCAAATTCTTCTACATTGTGAACGCCCGGTTTGTTCCATTTGCCGGTGAGGAACATCATTGCTCCAATCATGGCAGGAACACCTGTGGTGTAGCTGACGGCTTGCATACCGGTTTCTTTGTAGGCTTCTTCGTGGCTACAGTTGTTGTAGATATAATAGTTGAGGTCTTTACCTTCTTTGTCTTTACCGGCGATGCGACAACCGATTGATGTTTCGCCCTTGTAGTTTTCGCCAAGGTCTTGAGGATTTGGCAACACTGCTTTGAGGAATTGCAAAGGCACAATTTTCACACCATTATATTCCACTTCATCGATGCGAGCCATGCCGATGTTTTGGATTACACGCAAGTGAGTGAGATATTCTTGACCGAATGTCATCCAGAAACGTGCACGCTTGATTGTTGGGAAGTTGATAACGAGCGATTCCAATTCTTCGTGATATAGAAGATATGAGTCGCGAGCTCCGATATTAGGGTAGTTTAATGGTGCGTGAATTTCGAGAGGACCGGTAGTAACCCATTTGCCATCTTGATAATAACGGCCGTTTTGGGTTATCTCGCGGATATTAATTTCGGGGTTAAAGTTGGTAGCAAAAGCCTTGCCATGGTCGCCGGCATTACAGTCAACGATGTCGAGATATTCCATAGCCGAGAAATGATGTTTAGCAGCATAGGCGGTAAATACACCCGATACCCCCGGGTCAAAACCACAGCCGAGGATTGCAGTCAACCCAGCTTTCTCAAATCGTTCACGATAGGCCCATTGCCAAG
>JAFXGB010000249.1 GCA_017520235.1 Muribaculaceae bacterium
CTTTTTGGCGTATAGCCATGCGCTTGTTTTCCCAATATCGTTTGTCGCGAGTGATGTCAAGCAGATATTTGTCAAGATTGATGTAATCGCTACCCACTATTTCTTCGGCATCGGTTATAATCTCTAAAGGAAGACCTGTCTTGCGAGCTATCTCTATAGCAAAAGAGCTACCAGGATTGCCTATCGAGAGGCGGAACATGGGTTGCATCAAATGGCGATCATACAGCATTGAACCGTTAATCAATCCCGGTGTTTCTTCGGCAAAATGTTTCAAATTTTGATAGTGGGTGGTTATTACCCCCCACATCTTATTATTGTTGAATTGTCGAAGTATCGCTTGGGCTATAGCACCACCTATTTGAGGCTCTGTACCTCCACCAAATTCATCAATTAGTATCAACGTTTTATCTTTGCCTCGGCTAAGGCAATATTTCATGTTGCGCAAGTGTGAGCTGTAGGTACTTAGGTCATCTTCAATAGATTGGTCATCACCTATATCGATAAAGATATCTTCAAAGATACCGATGTGGGAATTTTCATATAGGGGTGGTAGTAATCCACATTGAGCCATATATTGCACAATCCCTACTGTTTTCAGGCACACCGACTTCCCTCCGGCATTAGGTCCGGAAATAATCAGGATGCGGTTTTCTTGCGAGAGGGTAATGTCAAGTGGCACAATTTCTTTCCCTTGACGGAGAAGTGATTGAAGCAACACAGGATGGCATGCGTGATACCATTCTAATTCAGGCTCGTGGTTTATTGATGGCATATTTGCATCAATCTCTTGTGCAAATTTTGCTTTGGCATGAATGAAATCGATCTCCCCGAGTATAGAATAGCTGTGAAGCATTTCATCAATGTGAGGTCGCATTTCGTCGGCAATCATAGTGAGGATGCGAGTAATTTCTCGTTTTTCCTCCATATGTAGCTCTCTGATGCGATTGTTAGCTTCAACTATCTCAGCCGGCTCAATATAGATGGTTTTACCTGACGCCGATTCATCGTGTACTATACCGTTGATTTTGCGTTTGTGCATGGGTGCAACCGGAATTACTAATCGTCCATCACGCATTGATGGCGCTGTGTCAGCTTCAATGTATCCCGATTGTTGAGCGCGAGCCATCACACGACGCATTATTGAGTTGATTGTTCCTGTTGTTGAGGCAAGAGATTGACGAATTGTTGCTAACTCAGGCGAAGCATTATCTTTAACATTACCAAAACGATCAAGCACTCTATCGATGGCCGATGTTATTAATGGAAATGGGGATAATTGTTGAGCAAGAGCATCAAGAATGGGATAGGGCGTTTTGTCATCTTCTCGGTGATGAGAGAAAAACGATGCAATCTCAATGATAGCACCAAGAGATTGGCGAACACGCAGAAGTTCACCGGCAACAATAAATGTTCCGGGAACTCTGATTGCTTTAAGGCTGGTGGTTACATCGTGTATATTTTCCAAAGGTAGAGCTTCCTCGCCATTGATGATGTTTAGCATCTCGGCAGTAGATAATAACCAACGATTAACCACATCGTAACGAGAAGAAAATGCCATCTCATTGCAATATTCAATGCCAAGCGTAGAAACACAATGTTTCTTCACCATCTCTCTTACGGCAGAGAAACCTATTTTTTGCTCAAAATTCTCCGGATAAATCATACTGCAAAGTTAGTGATTAAAACTATTCTCTACAATTTGAATATACTAAAAAGACAATCGATGTTACCGATTGTCTTTTTATATTTAGAAACTGAATTGAGTCATGAGGCAGGCGCGACGGGCGTAATTGTGTTCGCTATTGAAATTTTGTCGTTTACCGAGGTTGACCTCGGCAGCGACTTGAATGCGAGGTGTAATATCCCAAAAGATATTCATTGCGCTATAGAGCCCATATTTGTAGGTTGTGGGATTTACATGATGTGAGGGCGTAAAGCGTTCTTGCCCGACTGTTGCGCTAACAAATAGGTTGGGACGAATGTGATATTGGAGAGCTCCATACCAAGCCCATGATGATGGCGCGTACATTTCTCCGGGGTGGTTGGGGTTGTTGATTAGGTCAAAGTTTGACATAATCAGGTCGCCGGTGAGACTACCATATCCTTTCCCGGTATTTACTGTTGCATAAACTGTCAGAGGATCGGCCGGACGGAATATTGAGCTGAGTTGCACACCCCATCCAATGCATCGTTCATTAGAGGCTTTTACTAGATTTTGATAGGGGAGAACTCGCATAATTCCTGATAGCCTAATGTGCTCGTTGTGGCCCCAACCAAATTGCCCAAATGCTGCAATATTAGGAGCCCAGTCATTGAGCTTTCCTGTGTAAATATTATCATAGCCTACTTGGGATTGTGGTGCTTCGATTGAGGCTGCAGCGGTCCAATTCTTATCAAAAGAGTGCATCCATCGGACAAGTACTGCAGTAGTTTGCACCTCGGCTTGGGGACCTTGAGCATCGATTACAGTAGGGAATGCAGTAGGATCACTAAAAGTAGAATTGGCATAACCAATAGTCCAATCATTAATAGTAGCATAGGCTTTCTTTAATTTCATGCCCACTTGGTTGTACCCATCAAAATTTGTTTCAATGTATAATTGATAGTTGCCGAGCTTGTGATTGCGACCAATAACGCGAAAGAATAGAGCAGTTCCTGCCGGAGTGGTATTTATTTGCTTTCTATTGACTTTGTCTCGAGGGACTGATATTGCATAAGGTATAAAGCCATTGTATGGGATTACACCTCCCCAATCAACCCATCCTCTCATGCGAACAACACCTCCGATACCCATCGCCAATTGGCTATCTTTGCTCATAAATAAGAAATAGGGCGCTCGTGGGTCTTGGAAATGACGAAATTGGTCCATGTAAAACATGTCGACCATTGCCCGAATAGAATCTTGGTGGGGATTATCGCCCTCGCCAATAAATACAAATTGATGACTCTCTTTTAGTGAGTCGAGTTGGATTTCGTCAAGAGTTTTGGCATTTGTAATAAAAAATGATGCCAAGCACATTGAAATAAACATTGTCTTTTTCATAGTGTATTACTTTTATAAAATTGTTGTTTTTCAATAATATTCAACAAAAACGATGATTTATTGTTTTAAATATAAACCAAAATCAAGTTCAAATTATAAAAATTATGGATGCTATGAATTTAAAAAGACTCTGTCAATCAAAATATTGGTGGGCAGTAATGTTAATTGGAGTAATGATGATTGTGTGTGGAATGGCTTATTGGATTTTGCCGGTAGAAGGTTATATTGTTGCATCTATTTTGTTTGGCTGGATGCTTATAGGAATAGGTGTTGTACAATTAGTGATTTCAACAGGGAAGAATCGTCCTAAAGGCTGGGGCTGGTGGCTATTTGGCGGCATTTTAAACATCTTTATTGGGTTTATGTTGGTCGATAGGGTAGAATTGGCTGAGATAATGTTGCCCTATTTTTTAGCTATAATATTTATTTATTGGGGAGTAATGTATGTAATAGAGTCGGTCTTAATGCGCCCCTATAAATATTGGTGGATTAGACTTTTGAATGGAATGTTGATGATGTTTATTGGGTTCTTTTTTATAGGAGCCGGTTATTTAAACGATATAGTAATGGTTAGTACTATGGTCGCATTGGCATTTATTTATTGGGGAATAACTCTTGTTTCAACATCATTTGAAATGAAACCAATAAAAGAAATCTCATAGTTAATAAGATCAATTCTCCTCATTTCTTGTATTATGATTTGAGGAGAATTGTTAAATATGTCCTTAATAATGTTATAAATTGGCGATTTACTCTGATTATCTATAATTTTGTATTAGATTTGTATTGTTACAGATTAAACTATTGGGCAGAGAGTCTGTCTTAAACATAGATTGTAAAATTAAAATCTAAACAGAGTTAGTTATGAAGAATTTTAGAAAAACGATATTATTCATCTCAATGTTAATCGGGGGAGTGGGTGTTTTAATTGCACAAGATTATTATGATGATGACATTTATTATGATGCTTCAAAAGAGAAGAAAGTCGAGAAAAAGCAACAAGACAAGAAAACGCCCCAACAAAATAATAATATATCATATCATTATGATTATCCCGCCGCTGATACATATACAGTAACCGGTACTTCAACTCGTGATGTAGATGAATATAATAGACGAGGTGTTGAAAACTACACAGGAACAGCGTTAATAGACTCAATTGCAACCGAAGATTTTACATATACTCGTAGAATAGAGAGATTCTATAACCCTTCAGTTGTGAGTGGCTCAAGCGATGAGGAATTGAAAGAGTATTATTATAGTTCACAAGAGGAGCCTGCTGAGGTAAATATTTATTATATTAATAATCCGGCATATTGGAGCTATCCTTACAGTTCGTGGTATTGGTCTTGGTATTCACCTTGGTATTATGATGCATGGTATGGACCATCGTGGTATTATCGCCCTTATTGGAGTTGGTATAGCTATTGGGGTCCATCTTGGTATCCAGGATATTATCCTCCATACTATTATCCACATTATGTGAGACCGGTGCCTCATCATCCGTCAAGACCATCTTATCGTCCATCTCGCCCTGGAGGAAGTTATGAGCCAGGACGCCGTCCGGGAGGTGCTCCTTCACGACACAATGGATATTATCGCCCAAGTGAAAATAATTCCAAAGGATCATCTGTAACATCAGGACGTCGTCAGTCAAATACAAATAGAGGTTCAAGTGTTTCAAATTCGGGTAATCGAAATTCCGGCTCAAGAAATGATGGATACTCTCGCCAATCAAATAGTGGCAATAGAGAAAGTTCCTATCGGTCATCAGGTAGCTCTCGAAGCAGTGGCTATAGTGGTAGTCGTAGTGGAGGAGGAAGACGAGGACGTCATTAATAGAATCTAAGAATAGGAAAAATATAAAGTAATTCTGAAATATCGAAGTTATGAAAAAATCAATTATTTTAGCATTAATTGGGATTACTCCAATGATGTTGATGGCACAAAGTGCTATTGATGCATATCAACTTTCTCAATCGGATTTAAAAGGAACAGCACGATTTATGTCTATGGCGGGAGCTTTTGGCGCTCTCGGTGGGGATTTGTCTACATTGAATCAGAATCCGGCAGGTATCGGAGTCTATCGTTCAAGTGAAATAGGGATGTCTTTAAATCTTGATTTTCAAGGTACGGAAACTAATTCAATGGGAAGCATAATGAAGGCTGATCAAACAAAATTTACATGTAATAACTTTGGATATGTAGGTGCAGTGAAATTAGATAGTGAAGTGATGCCTTATTTTACATGGGGAGCTTTATTTAATCGCGTTGCTTCATTTGATAGAAAGTATCAAGGCTTTATCCCTTCATTGAATACGTCATTAAGTAATTTTGTCGCTAACAATACAAATGGATGGGACGAAGGAGAATTAAACATGAGCTATTATGATTCTTATGCACCATGGTTGAGCATATTAGCTTATGATGCATATATGATTCACCCTAATGGAAATAGTTCCTATGATGGAATGTATCAAGATGGGACAAGAGGTAATGCCTCATTTGATGTAAGAGAAAAAGGTTATGTTGATGAGTATAGCATTAACTTCGGTGGTAATATAATGAATACTCTTTATTGGGGTATCGGATTTGGTTTTACTGATATAAGTTATACTTCAGCTTCATATTATGATGAAGAGTTGACAGGTGCTCGTGTTGTTAATACAGATGTCGATGGAAATGAGATAGGAACTATAACCGGAAATGGATGGTATGACTTAGGAAATTATCAAAGAGTAAAAGGTAATGGTTTTAATTTCAAAGCTGGTCTTATCTTTAAACCAATAAATGAATTGCGCCTTGGTATTGCTGTTCACACTCCTACATATTATGATCTCCAACATGAAGCATATGCAGGAATTGAATATAGCTATGCTAAGGAAGTTGAAAGACCATTAGGAGATGTGGAAACTATTGCAACAAAAGAGGGCTATGTAGAAGTTGATGATGGATATTACACATATTATGACTATGACTTGCGAACTCCATGGCGTTTAATCCTTAGTGCCGCAGGAGTTATTGGCGGACGTGGTATTTTGAGTATGGACTATGAATATGTGGGCTATAACAATATGCGGGTATCAGATGCTGATGGAAATGAATATTATGCAGAGACTGGAGATATCGAAAATTATTATCAAGCATCTCACATAATACGTCTAGGTGGTGAATATAGAGTAACACCTTCATTTAGCCTAAGAGCCGGTTATAGCTATCAAACTTCTCCAGCAACAGATGTTGCAAAAAATAACGACAGATATATCTATACTTCAGGGACAAATACATTAGGAACAAATCCGGCATATACATTTGATAATTCAACTCAATACATAACAGCTGGTTGTGGATATCGATATAAAGGGTTCTATATTGATATGGCATATGTTCATAAAGCACGCAAGAGTGAATATCGTGCATTCTCATCATTTGGTGAATTCGATGAAATGATGAATGACTATAAGGTAAATAACCGTTCAAATTCATCTACAATTAAAGATAATAATAACCAATTGGTGTTGAGTGTAGGTTATAAGTTCTAATTACTTGCACATAAAACGAATAAAGGAGCTGATATTCAGCTCCTTTATTCGTTTTTATATTTGGTTCTTGTGTTATCTTGGAAGCACATTTACTTTGAGAGCGTTGTAGGCTCTTTCAGCCTTTTCGCGTGCTGCTTCAACTGTTTCGTCAGTAGCAAGAATAACAGCCATTCGGCGGTGTCCTTTAATTTCAGGTTTGCCAAATATGCGCATTTGTACTCCCGGCTCAGCAAGAACTTTCTCGAGGTTATCCATTTCAATTTTGTCAGTATCTCCTTCAATAACAACTGCACGTGATGCAGAAGGCCCGATAAAACGAATTGATGGCACAGGAAGTCCAAGCAATGCACGAGCATGTAGTGCAAATTCACTAAGGTCTTGAGATATCATAGTTACCATACCTGTATCATGTGGGCGAGGAGATACTTCACTAAATATTACAGTATCGCCTTGAATAAATAGTTCAACACCAAATATGCCATAGCCACCAAGAGCATCTGTTACTTTTTTAGCAATTTCTTGAGCCGAAGCGAGGGCTTTCTCGCTCATTGCTTGAGGTTGCCATGAGTAACGATAGTCACCATCGATTTGGATGTGTCCAACAGGAGCGCAGAATGTTGTGCCTGAACAACTTCTTACGGTCAAAAGAGTGATTTCATAGTCAAAGTTTACAAATCCTTCAACAATAACACGTCCGGCACCTGCACGACCACCTTCTTGTGCTATTTTCCAAGAATTCTCAATATCGGCTTCTTTTTTGATTACGCTTTGGCCATGACCGGATGAGCTCATAATGGGTTTAACGACGCAAGGGATACCTATTTCAGCTACAGCAGCTTTGAACTCTTCATAATCAGAAGCAAAACAATAAGGAGATGTTTTTACACCAAGTTCTTCCGCTGCAAGACGGCGAATCCCTTCACGGTTCATTGTTAACCAAGCAGCATTTGCAGTAGGAGTAACGTTATAACCTTCAGCTTCCAATTCTTTTAACACTGGAGTTGCGATAGCTTCTACTTCAGGTATAATGTGATCTGGTTTTTCTAACTCAATTATTTCACGGAGTTTGTCCCCATCAAGCATGTTGAAAACGTGAGAACGGTGTGCGATTTGCATTGCAGGAGCATTTGGATATTTATCACATGCAATTACTTCAACACCATATCGTTGAAGTTCAATTGCAACTTCTTTGCCTAATTCTCCACTTCCTAATAATAATGCTTTGCGACCGACTGGGGTCATTACTGAGCCTATTTTTGCCATTTTTAATTTATATATTTAGGGTTATAATTATATTACTTCCATATCTGCAGCAAGTCGTTGACGCACGACTTCATACATCATTACTCCTGCGGCTACTGATACATTTAGGGAGCTAATATTTCCAAACATTGGTATGGATACAAAGGTATCGCATAATTTGATTACTTCAGGAGATATGCCCACATCTTCTGCTCCCATAACAAGAGCTATTGGTGTAGTGTAGTCTGCTTGTGTATAGTTAATTTCAGCTTTTTCTGATGCAGCAACAATTTGATAACCATTGTCTTTTAAAAATCTAACAGCGCTTACTACGTTGCGTTCTCGGCACACAGGAATGTGGTGTAATGCTCCGGCAGATGTTTTTACAGCATCGGCATTTACGCTAACGCTACCTCGTTCTGGAATGACAATAGCATTTGCGCCAACACATTCACATGTGCGAGCAATTGCTCCAAAGTTGCGTACATCAGTTATGCCATCAAGAACAACGACAAATGGTAATAGCCCATCTTCATAAAGTTGTGGAACAATATTATCAAGCGAGTAATATGTAACTGCTGATAATATTGCGACAACACCTTGGTGGTTTTTGCGCGTAATTTTATTTATGCGTTCAATGGGAACTCGTTGAGTAACAATGTGGTGAGATTTAATTAACTCGAATAGCTCACCGACAAGCTCTCCTTGAAGATCTTTTTTGATGAAGATTTTATCAATTTGTTTTCCTGCATCGATAGCTTCGATGACAGCTCGTATTCCAAATATGTATTCGCTACGTTCCATGTGTTGGTAGATTTTATATATTTAATAAAGAACGAGCATTGGCACGAGCCGCTTCATTGATGGTTGAACCACTCAGCATAAGCGCAAGTTCATCAACACGTTCTTCAATTGATAATTCTTTTATACGAGTGAGGGTAGATGTTTCGTCATCCTCTTTAAATACTTTATAATGATTATTGCCTTTTGATGCAACTTGTGGTAGGTGAGTTATTGCTAAAACTTGTATGTTTCGAGCGATTGATTGCATCATTTCGCCCATGCTATTAGCAATATCGCCTGAAACTCCGGTATCAACTTCATCAAAAATAATTGATGGTAATTGCATCTTGTCGGCAATAATTGTTTTTATTGAGAGCATGAGTCGTGAAATTTCTCCTCCAGAAGCGGTATTTCCTACGGGCATCAACTGTTGATTTTTATTGAAGGCAAATAGAAATTCAATTTTGTCAATGCCGGTAGATGATATCTCAATAGGAGTTATTTTTATTTCACATTGCAAGTTTTTCATGCCAAGGGGAAGTGCTCGTTCTTTTAAAAGTTTAGCAAATGAAATAGCTTCCTCTTGTCGATGTTTAGAAATTTCTTTAGCTGCAGATAGTACTATCTTATAGGCTTGTCGTGCTTGTTTTTCAAGTTGTTCTATTGTATAGTCGCTATTGTCAATAGCATTAAGGCGTTTTTGAAGGTTATCTCTTATAGCGATTAGTTCATCAACTGTTGAAACTTTATGTTTATGTTCAAGAGAATATATCTTGTTTAAACGGTCTTCTATTTTTTCTAATTCTTGAGGATCTGCATTTAAGTTGCTGTCATATTGAGATAGCGTTTCTGCAATATCCTGAATCTCAATGCGAGCAGTTTCAAGTCGCTCAGTAAGATTATTTTCGTCTTCAAGAACATTTTCAAGGTCTTCACAATCATCTACAGCGCTACTCAAAAGAGATAAAACATTGCTTTTCCCATTTGTTAGTGCTTCAAGAGCCGAATAAAGAGTCTCTTTTATTGAAGTCATGTTAGAAAGGATTTCTCTTTCTCGCTCAAGATCCTCTTGCTCGCCGGCAACAAGATTTATTTCTTCAAGTTGCTCAAGTTGGAAGCGAGTAAAATCTTCGTCGGCAACCCCTTTTTCAATGGCGCGTCGAGTCTCTTTTAATTGTCGTACCGTATTGACATACTCTTGATATAGTTGATGATATTCTTTAAGCCTATCATTATTTCCGGCTAAGTTGTCGATTATGTTTAATTGATAATCGGGAGAAGCTAAAAGTAAATTTTGATGTTGAGAATGAATGTCAACGAGTTGTATCGCAATATCAGAGAGTTGAGAAAGGGAAACGGGGGAGTCGTTTACAAATGCACGAGACCTGCCATTTGGAGCGATCTCCCTTCTTAAGATACATTGTAAGTTATCCCATTCGATGTCATTGTCATCGCATATTTTTTTTAATGAAGGATAATCCTTTATCGAAAAAATAGCTTCAATAACTGATTTCTTTTCATTGTTGCGAATTACTTTAGTGTCGGCACGACCTCCAAGAATAAGAGATAATGCTCCAAGTATTATTGATTTCCCGGCACCGGTTTCTCCAGTAATGATATTAAATCCATTGTGAAAATCAATATCAAGATTATCAATTAATGCGTAGTTTGATATGTGTAATGATTCAAGCATACGATATTTAATTATTTAATCTTGCCGGTTTTAATTTTGTTTAAGCGTTCTGCTTCAGTAGGGAATACAGGATACAGCCATTCATAAACCTTTTCTCTCTCTGTTGCATTTGATTTTGAATACACGTTTACTAATTCGTCAAGTTTCGCATCTTTAAACATAGATAATGCAACAGACATGGGTGCTACATCATATATTTTTTTTATAGTTTCAATGGAATTTGTAATTGCGGAACGCCCTTTATCCGGACTTAGAGCCATTTCGTCGAGCCCTGTGCGATGATATGTGTATAGTAACTCTCTAATTATTGAAGTATTAGGCTCTGTATATGCACTTAATACCGAACTGCGATTTTTTGTATCTTCAAATGCTTTCCACCCACTTTCTCCTGACGATTGAGCCATCAGTACGACATTTTCTGCTCGTTCATAAAATTGCTCGCCACCTTTGAGAGAGAAGCTATCAAAATCTACAGCTAAGATTAGATAGGCATAAAAGTTTAGAATAGCAGTCAAGTTACTTTCCATTGAATTTTCCGAGAAAACGAGAGGCTCATTTTCTTGGTAGGTAAATTCAATTTTAGAGTCCTTAAAATTAATGAGAGTAGTGGTATATGAACTATTATATACCGGTCGAGTTGATTGAATTTGGAGGTCTCCAATCATAGTGTTGTCATAATACTCTTTTATGGTAAAAAATAATTTACATTCAATTTTTTCATTTGCAGCAAATTGTGCCTGTGAAAATTTAGTAGTGTTCATGTAGTCATTAATGGCTGCTTCAAGAGTAGTAAACACTTGTTTGTTTGTCCCTTGAACTTGTTGAGAGTTAATTTCTACGTTGCAATTTAATTCCTGCGCAAATGTAGGAATATTGCATAGTATTGCCATTAAAGAAAAGAGTATGAATTGAACGTAATCTCTCATTTATTTTAAAATTGCATCAATAATATCTTTTGCCACTTCAGTTTTAGCTTTCAATGGAAAATCTTGACGATTGCCATTTGCGAAGAAAATAGAAATTTTGTTAGTATCAGTACCAAAACCAGCGCCCTTATCCTGCAAAGAATTAAGAACAATCGCGTCAAGATTTTTGCGTTTAAGCTTATCTTGAGCGTTGACTATTTCATTATTTGTTTCAAGTGCAAAACCTATCAGCTTTTGGCTTTCTGTTTTGATTTGTCCAAGAGATGCCGCGATATCTGGATTTTTTACAAGTTTGATGACTGGAATTTCATCTTTTTCTCGTTTAATCTTTTTAGTTGCAGTATTTTCCGGAGCATAGTCGGCAACCGCTGCACACATTATTGCAATATCTGATAAAGGAAATTGTCTGATACATTGGTCATGCATCTCGCGGGCTGATTCAATGCTGATTACTGAAATTGACGGATGCTTGGCTTTTATTGATACCGGACCGCTTACTAATGTTACTTTTGCTCCTCTGTTAGCTACTTCTTCGGCTAAGGCATATCCCATTTTGCCTGTGGAATAATTGCCAATAAATCTCACTGGGTCAATTTTCTCATAAGTGGGACCAGCAGTAATAAGAACGTGTTTGTCTTTTAAATCTTCTCCTTTCTTGAAAAAATCTTCAAGTTGAGCAACTATGCTTTCAGGCTCAGCCATGCGACCTTTGCCAACAAGATGGCTTGCTAATTCTCCAGATGTTGGCTCAATAATGTGATTGCCATAAGAACGCAGCATATCAATGTTTCGTTGTGTCGTTGGATGAGCAAACATGTCCAAATCCATAGCTGGCGCAACAAAAACATGAGCTTTCGCCGAAAGGTAAGTTGTAATGAGCATATTATCGGCAACGCCATTTGCCATTTTGGCAATAGTTGAAGCAGTAGCAGGAGCAATTATCATAGCATCAGCCCATAATCCAAGATCTACATGGCTATGCCATTCACCTGTGTTGGCTGTGAAAAATTCACTGATGACAGGTTTGCCACTTAATGCCGATAATGTAACAGGTGTAATAAACTCTTTACCTGATGGGGTTATTACAACTTGTACCTCAGCCCCGGCTTTAATTAATAACCGGAGAAGATATACCGACTTATATGCGGCAATACCTCCAGATATTCCAAGTATTATGTGTTTGCCTTTCAGCATTATTTGCCTCTTAATTTAATATTTGTGAAAACGTCTTTAGTGTTTTGAGGAAAATCGCCCTGTATAATCCAACTATAATAGCCGGGATCTTGTTTTAAAACATCAATAACTAATTTGCCTTTATATTTGCCAAAATTAATGACTTCTTGTTTGTTTTCATTGTAGATAACACGACCGGCAAGATCAACATTGCGATTTTGAGAAGAGAATTCCGATAATGCAACTATATCATTAGGCAAGTCTTCATATCTGTCAAGTTGTGCCTTTAACACCTCGTATGTTGCGCGAGTGTCTGCGCTTGCAGAGTGAGCATCAGTCAAATCTTTTCCACAATAAAATTTGTATGCTGCAACAAGGGTGCGTTGTTCTTTCTTGTGGAATATAGTTTGAACATCAATGAAATTTGGCTTAGTAAAATCATATTTTACACCTGCACGCTGAAACTCTTGATCAAGCATTGGGATGTCAAAACGATTGGAATTGAATCCTGCAATATCACAGCCGGTAAAACTTTGCGCAAGATCTTTTGCAATCATTTTGAATGTGCGACAATTAGCTACATCTGCATCAGTTATTCCATGGACAGCAGTAGCTTCAGCAGGAATGGGTATTTCCGGATTTATACGCAATGTGCGTTCAATCTCCTCTCCATTAGGCATAATTTTAATCATTGAGATTTCTACAATTCGGTCCTGTGTAATATTGGTTCCGGTAGTTTCAAGATCAAAAAATATGATAGGCTTTTTTAGATTTAGTTCCATTTCTAATATTAGGAATTAAAACTCAGAAACAGTCATTGGCATCAACAACATTAATAATTCACTATCGGTGTCATTTTCTGATGGAAGGAACACCCCAGGACGACTTGGATCTGATAGTTTTATCACAATGTCGCTTGTAGATAAAGTGCCGAATATTTCAATTAGATATGGCGCGCTAAAGCCAATTACCATTTCACTACCTGTGAAATCGCAAGGAACAGATTCCCAAGCCGATGTTAAGTAGTTATTGTCTTGAGCTTTCATTATTAGCTTATCGGGAGTGAGTTTGAATTTCACAAGACCATGTCCCGGATCAACAAATACACCGACACGACGCACGGCATTCAAGAATGAATGACGATCAATTGTTAGGGTGTATGGATTATTTGCAGGAATTACGCGGTTATAATCAGGGAATGTGCCTTTAATAAAACGACAATTGAATGTAAATGAGGGACTTTCAAATGTTGCACTCTTTGGCTCGATAGTAACTTTTACTTCTTGTTCTTTTGCAAACACGTTTTTGATAACTGTTGCCGGTTTGATAGGGATGATGCAAGAGCCTTCAACTCCGGGTGCAGACATTTCGTTGCGATATTTAACAAGTTTGCGAGTATCGGTAGCAACAAATGTTATTGCATCAGGTTTGATATCCCAAAGGATACCCATCATTTGTGGACGGAGGTCGTCATTACCAACTGCAAAAAGTGTATTGTCAATACCTTTAATGAGCTGTTCTGTAGGACAAGTGAATTCAAGCTTTTCTATGTCTTCACCATCATTGTTGTTAGAAGGATATTCATTCCCACTAAGAGCAATGAGATTATAGTTGCCACTTGGATATGTGATTTCCACAGCAAGATTGTTATCATCAATGTTGAATGTAATACCTTGATCGGGCATTTCTTTTAGAAGGTCAACAAGACGACGAGCATCGATACAGAAACTGCCATTACCTTCGGCTTCTGTTACAGGAACACGAGCAGTCAAACGATTTTCGAGGTCTGATGCTGTAATTGTCACTGTGTTATCATCAAGAACGAATAGGAAGTTGTTTAAGATAGCCAATGCGTTCTTTGAATTGATGACTTTGCTCACTGATGAAACATAGTTGTAGAGCGTCTTACTGGGGACATTAAATTTCATATTGGTATAGTTTAATTATTTATTGCAAGTTATTAATATTTAACATGTTGAAATGTTGTTTCAACATGAAATTATTTAATTTACAAATATAGCGATAATTTCTGAAATTTCTTTCATTTAATTAATTAAAATAGGGGCAAAAAAACAACCCATGATTTTGTCATGGGTTGCCTTAGGAAGTTTGTTGTGGTTGTTACCAGATGATGACGCGTTCTTCAGCGGGACGATACATTGCGTCGCCTTCTTTTATGTCAAATGCTTGGAAGAACTCTTCAATGTTGCGCAATGTTGCGTTTACACGCCAACGACCAAGTGAGTGTGGGTCAGTTTTTGTGCGAGAAAGAATTTCTTCATTGCGAATGTTTCCGGCCCACACATTGGCATATGCGAGGAAGAAGCGTTGTTCAGGAGTAAAGCCATCGATTACTTCTGCTGGATTATTCGCTTGAGAGTTGCGATAAGCTGTTAATGCAACACGCAAACCACCTTGGTCAGCAATGTTTTCACCAAGAGTAAAGCGTCCATTGGCATGAGTGTTTGTCGCTTCATCAACAACTACGCTATCAAATTGAGCAACAAGAATGTCAGCAAGTGCATTAAATGCAACAGCGTCTTCTTCTGCCCACCAATTTTTAAGGTTACCATCTTTGTCAAATTGACGACCTTGGTCATCAAATCCATGAGTCATTTCGTGTCCGATAACAACACCTATTGCTCCATAGTTGAGAGCATCATCTGCTTCAGGATCAAAGAAAGGAGCTTGTAAAATACCGGCAGGGAAACAAATTTCATTAGAAAGAGGACTATAGTATGCATTTACTGTTTGCGGAGGCATATACCAGCGTGTTTTATCAACGGGTTTGCCATAATCAGCGAGACTGAAATCAATATTATGTTTAATTGCCGCTTGAACGTTTTCCCAATAAGATTTAGATGGGTCGATTGTTAAATCAGAATAATCGCGCCATTTGTCAGGGAAACCAATTTTTACAGTAAATGTTGATAGCTTTTCATGAGCTTGTGCTTTTGTAGAATCACTCATCCAAGTTAAAGCATCGATGTGTTGACCAAGAGCAATTTTGAGATTATTGACAAGGTCAAGCATTTTATCTTTAGATGATTGAGGGAAATATTTTTCAACGTAAAGTTGTCCAAGTGCTTCTCCAAGTAATCCATTAGGTACAGAAAGAGCGCGTTTCCAACGAGGTTGGAGTTGTTGAACACCTGAGATAACCTTGCGTAGTTCAAAATTGGCATTGATGAAATCATCGCTGAGGTAGCCGGCTGCTGATGCTATATATCCGGCTGTGATGTAATCGCGTAATGCTTCTTCGCTTTCTTTTCCGAGAATTTCATTTACTGCAGCAAGAGATTTTGGTTGACCAATAATTACAGTTTCAATGCTGTCAATGCCTTGTTTTGCAAAGTAGCGTTTTAAGTCAACATTAGGATAATCTTTAGCAATTTGAGTTAGAGTCATTGGGTTGTAGCTTGCAGCAGGATCACGCAATTCTTCGCGGGACATTGCAGCTTTCGCAAGAGCAGTTTCAATTCTCATAACGTTGTCAACCACACGCTGTTGTGCTGCTTCGTCATATCCTGCTAAGCCGGTAATGGTTTTAATATAAGTTTTATAAGCTTCGCGTATTGCATTGGTGTTTTCATTATCTTCAAGGTAGTAATCACGATCGCCAAGACCAAGACCTCCTTGTCCCCAATACATTGTGTTCATTTCAGAATTCATCATGTCGGCGTCAACACCTGTGCCAAAGAACGCATCAACACCCACCATTGTTGCCATAAGCTCAATTAGGTCTTCACGCTTTGTGTTGTTGATTGTTTCGATATCTTTCAAGATGGGAGTTGCTCCTTGCTCGTTAAGGCGAGTACTATCCATTCCCATAGCGTAGAGGTCTCCAATTTGTTGTGCTGCTGATCCTGCAACTGCATTTTTTGTGTCGAGACCTGTAACAAGTGATTTAACTTGTTCGCGAGTGTTTTCTCCGAGTTGGTCAAATGTACCGAAACGAGAAAATTCAGGCTTCAACGGATTAGCTTTCATCCAGCCACCGCATGCATACTCATAAAAATCTTCTTGTGGAGCTACCGAATCGTTTAGATTGGCACGATCCACTCCTTTAGGTGATTTAGTTGTGCACATTGTTATCGTTGATGCAAAAGCGATAGACAAAACTGCATAAGAAATCTTTTTCATTTTGTCAGTGTTGTTAAATAGGTTAATTATTATTTTTTAATTCTTCATATTCCATCGTTGCAAGTTCCCACATACTCATGGCATTTTCGAGCTGTTTGTTCATTGAGGCATGTTGCTCAAAAATGTCGTTGCCCACTTCTCCGGCTGCAATCTTGCTCTCTATCTCAGCAATATTAGTTTCAATGCGTGAAATTTCGGCTTCAGCTTCAGTTACTTTTTTTTCTGCTCGTTTGACAATCTTTTCACGCTCGCGTTGCTCGGCATAGCTTAATTTTCGTTCTGAAACCACTTTTTCTGTATTTTCTACCGGCTTATTCGTTGGTGATTTTGATAGCTCAAGTTCTGCAAGTGAAGCTATTTTTTTCTTTTCAAGAAACTCATAAATTCCTCCAAGACATTCGCGCACTTTGCCGCCTCCAAATTCATACACTTTTTCAACAAGTCCATCAAGGAATTCGCGGTCGTGTGATACAACTATCACAGTGCCATTGAAATCTTTAATAGCTTGTTTCAAGATGTCCTTGGTCTTCATGTCAAGGTGATTTGTAGGCTCATCGAGAATTAGTAAGTTTACCGGTTCAAGAAGCAATCTTATCATGGCAAGACGAGTTTTTTCGCCACCAGATAAAACTTTTACTTTTTTGTCAGAGGCTTCACCTCCAAACATGAATGCGCCAAGGATATCGCGTATTTTTGTGCGTATATCGCCAACTGCTACCCGGTCAATCGTGTCAAATACCGAGATGCTTTCATCAAGCAGTTGCGCTTGATTTTGTGCGAAATAGCCAATCTTCACATTGTGCCCGATTTTCAAATCTCCGGTAAAAGGTATTTCGTTCATTATACATTTTACAAGTGTCGATTTTCCCTCGCCGTTTTTCCCAACAAACGCTACTTTTTCGCCTCGTTTGATGGTGAATGTTGCATTGTCAAAAACTTGATGATCTCCATATCGTTTCCCTACATTTTCGGCTATGATGGGGTAGTCGCCTGAGCGTGGGGCAGGGGGGAAACGTAAGTTGAGGTGGGATGTGTCAACTTCATCAACCTCAATGCGCTCAATTTTAGATAATTGCTTAATGCGACTTTGCACCTGTACTGACTTTGTTGCTTTATATCTAAAACGTTCTATGAAATCCTCGGTATCTTGAATTTGCTTTTGCTGATTTTGGTAGGCTCTCATTTGTTGTTCGAGTCGTTCTTGACGCAGAACAACATATTTTGAGTAATTAACAGAGTAATCATATATTTTTCCAAGTGAAATCTCAATTGTTCTATTGGTTACATTGTCAATAAAAGCTCGGTCATGAGACACAAGTACAACGGCATTGGCTTTTGTGATGAGAAAGTTTTCCATCCATTGAATTGAATCGATGTCAAGGTGGTTAGTCGGC
>JAFXGB010000250.1 GCA_017520235.1 Muribaculaceae bacterium
AAAAGAATATATTATTAGTAATCATTGCTGTTGTTGCATGTGCATTGACTTCTTATGCTCAAGGGCGTAAGGGGTTGTACATCAATGAGGTGATGGTGCAGAATGATACTAGTAGCGTTATCGATGATTACGGCTTGTACCATGGATGGATCGAGTTGTTTAATTCAACATACGCTCCTATGGATATCTCAAGTGTGTTCTTGACAAATGATGCTAATGAGCCTAAAAAATACCCAGTGCCTCTAGGTGATGTCAAGACAGAGATGCCTCCTCGTCAACATGTGATTTTCTGGGCTGATAATGAACCAAACAAGGGTACTTTCCACTTAAGTTTTAAACTTGAGGCAGGAAAAGATAACTGGATTGGTATTTATGATGCTGATGGGATTACTTTAATTGATTCTGTAACAGTTCCTGCATGCCTTGCTTCAAATACAACATGGGCGCGAATTGCTGATGGTGAAGCAGGCTGGGAAGTTAGAGATGGAAGTGAAGCTAAATACATTACACCAAGCAGTAACAATATCATTGTAGATACTAATGATAAAGTTGACATGTTTGCAGAAAAAGATGCAAATGGCTTTGTGTTGACCTTAATGGCTATGGCTATTGTTTTCAGCGCATTGTTGGTGTTAAGTATATGTTTCTATATCATTAGTAAGATAGGTGAAAAAATTTCTAAAATTAATAAACTTAAAGCGCAAGGCATTGCACCAGAAGAAGTAGCTAAGGGTGAAAAAATCAATGATTCTGGTGAGGAGATTGCTGCTATCGTAATGGCATTGCATGAACATTTGAATGCTCACGATCAAGAAAATACTATTCTTACTATAAACAAGGTGAAACGTGCTTATTCTCCATGGAGTTCTAAGATCTATGGATTGCGCGAATTGCCTCGTCGTTAATCGTCTCAAACTTAAAAACTAACAAAAAATGAAAGAATATAAATATAAAATCAATGGTAACTTGTATAAAGTTGCCGTAGGTGATATCGACAACAACGTTGCTCAAGTTGAAGTTAATGGTACTCCATATACTGTTGAACTTGAAAAGAAAGAAGTCGTAAATGTTGTTAACAAACCACGCCCTTCAGCTGCTCCACGCACAGAAACAGGTGCTAAGGTTATTGCTAAGCCCACAGTTGCAACCGGTGGACACGCAATTAAGGCTCCACTTCCCGGTGTGATTGTAAATATAAATGTGAAGGTAGGTGATACTGTTAAGGCATCAGATGTTGTAATTGGTCTTGAAGCAATGAAAATGGAAAATGCTATTCATGCCGGGCGTGATGGCAAAGTGGCTTCAATCAATGTAAATGTTGGAGACTCTGTGCTTGAAGGCAATGTATTAATCACTCTTGAATAAATTGTGAATTATGGGTGAACAATCATTAAGTGAATTTATGTTGCAAAACCTTCAGCATTTTTGGGATCTGACAGGTTTTAACAACGCTACATGGGAGCATTTTGTAATGCTTGCTGTGGGTATGTTCTTTTTATGGTTAGCCATAAAGAAGAATTTTGAACCGATGTTGCTCGTTCCTATTGGTTTTGGTATTTTGATTGGAAATATTCCGTTTGCTGCAGGAACAGAAGTTGGGATTTATGAAGAAGGAACAGTATTGAATATCCTTTATAATGGAGTAAGCGCCGGATGGTATCCTCCTTTGATTTTCTTGGGTATTGGTGCGATGACCGACTTTACTGCATTGATAGCTAATCCTAAGTTGATGCTTGTGGGTGCTGCTGCCCAATTTGGTATTTTCGGTGCCTATATGGTTGCTCTTGCTCTTGGCTTTGCTCCGGATCAAGCAGGTGCTATAGCTATCATTGGTGGTGCCGATGGTCCAACAGCTATTTTCTTGTCGTCAAAACTGGCTCCTAATTTGATGGGTGCTATCGCAGTTTCGGCTTATTCTTATATGGCTCTTGTGCCTGTAATTCAGCCTCCAATCATGCGATTGCTTACGACAAAGAAAGAGCGTGTTATAAAGATGAAGCCTGCTCGCGCGGTTTCTCAAAACGAGAAGATTATTTTCCCTATCGTGGGACTATTGTTGACTTGTTTTGTGGTGCCAACAGCTCTGCCATTGTTGGGTATGTTGTTCTTCGGTAACTTGTTGCGTGAATGTGGAGTGACAACTCGCTTGGCTAAGACAGCAAGCAATGCATTGACTGATATTGTAACAATTCTACTTGGTATGACAGTAGGTGCGTCAACACAAGCATCAGAATTCTTGACAGCAGAAACAATTGGTATTTTCGCTCTTGGATTCATGGCATTTATCATTGCATCTGCATCAGGTGTATTGTTTGTTAAGTTGTTTAACCTTGTATTGCCAAAGAGCAAAAAACTCAATCCGCTTATTGGTAACGCAGGTGTATCGGCTGTACCTATGTCAGCACGCATCTCAAACAACCTTGGTTTAGAATACGATCCATCAAATTATCTATTGATGCATGCGATGGGACCTAACGTAGCAGGTGTAATCGGCTCAGCAACAGCTGCCGGTGTTCTTCTTGCATTCTTGGCTTAATACAAGTCTATCATTATATGATGGCGGCGATTCCTCGATAGGGATCGCCGCTATTGTTTAAATGATGCTAACAGAGTGAATAAATGTTAACCTATAAAACAAAAATGCTTTTTATGTGTTACACTTCTGTAGTTATATGACATCACATGTGTTAACCTGCAAATATATAGTATAATGATTACCGGTAAAGTTATTCAAGAAGTTTACAAGAAGTATCGCAAATGTCCATCAACACTTGAACGCATTGAATTTAGTTTGTTAGATGGTGGGATATCTGAAGTCCATAATATACAATTTCAGGATAATCGTCTTATTATAGGTAGTATTGATGAGAAATCGCCATTTCACTCATTGCCATTAAATAAAATACATGGAATAGTAAATTTTGAAAAATGCGTGGCAATTGTTTTCCATTCTTCGATATTATTTCTTGATAAAAAAGAAAACAAAGTGCAGATACATTTGAAAATGAAGAAACCTAATATCTGGCAACGTCTGTCGATGTGTTTTTGTCGCGAGAAATAGTCCCTACCAGCAAATTAGATGAAATTATTGTGCTGAGATTTTCTGATTACATCTAATTGCAGTATCTTTACACAAAATTTATTTATATTCGAATTATAATATCCAATAAATATGTATAGAAGTAATACGTGCGGAGAACTCCGTCTCAGTGATGCCGGCAAAACAGTAACTCTTGCCGGTTGGGTGCAACGTAGTCGTAAAATGGGTGGCATGACATTTGTTGACATGCGTGATCGTTATGGCGTTACTCAAGTTGTATTTAATAATGAATCAGATGCAGCATTGTGTGAAGCTGCTAATCATCTTGGACGCGAATTTGTAATACAAGTTACAGGAATTGTCGCTGAGCGTTCAAGCAAGAATATGAACATTCCAACAGGAGAGATTGAAATAATTGCTCAATCGCTCACTATTTTAAATAAATCAGATGTCCCTCCATTTACTATTGAAGATGACACTGATGGGGGAGATGATATTCGCATGAAATATCGTTACCTTGATTTGCGCCGTCCTGCAATACGTCGTAATCTTGAGTTGCGTCATAAAATGGCATTTGAAATTCGCCGATATCTTGATGAAAAAGGATTTATTGAAGTAGAAACTCCGGTGCTTATTAAGTCAACACCTGAAGGTGCGCGAGACTTTGTTGTGCCATCACGCATGAATCCGGGTGAATTCTATGCATTGCCTCAATCTCCACAAACATTTAAACAATTGTTGATGGTGAGTGGCTTTGACCGCTATTTCCAGATAGTAAAATGTTTCCGCGATGAGGACCTTCGTGCCGATCGTCAACCTGAGTTTACTCAAATTGACTGTGAAATGTCATTTGTAGAACAAGAGGATGTGTTGCAAATGTTTGAAGGATTGGTAAAACATATTTTCAAATATGTAAAGAATATAGATTTTACCGAAGCATTCCCGCGCATGACATGGGCCGATGCCATGAAATATTATGGTAGCGACAAGCCTGATACTCGTTTCGAAATGAAATTTGTTGAAATCAAAGATTTGACTGAAGGAAAAGGGTTTGCTGTGCTTGACGACGCAGAATATGTAGGAGCTATATGTGCAAAAGGCTGTGCAAATTATACTCGTAAGCAACTTGATCAATTGACTGATTTCGTTAAGCGGCCACAAATTGGCGCAAAAGGCATGATGTGGGTAAAAATGGAAGAAGATGGCTCAATAAAGAGTTCCGTTTCTAAATTCTATACTGAAGATGAATTGCGCACTTGGGCAGATCGTTGTGGCGCAGAAAAGGGCGATTTGATTTTGATTCTTGCGGGAGAAACAATGAAAACTCGCAAACAACTTTGCGAATTGCGTCTTGAAATGGGTAGCCTATTGGGATTGCGTGATCCTCAAAAGTTCTCATGTTTGTGGGTTGTTGATTTCCCATTATTCGAATGGGATGAAGAAACACAACGTTACTATGCAATGCATCACCCATTTACATCTCCCAATCCTGAAGATTTTGATAAACTTGAAACTGCAACAGGAGAGGTGCGTGCAACAGCCTATGATATGGTTGTAAACGGCAATGAATTAGGTGGTGGTAGTATACGTATTCACGATGCTGTGCTTCAAAACAAGATGTTCCGCCTATTAGGATTGACTGAAGAAGATGCTCAGTATAAATTTGGTTTCTTGATGAATGCGTTCAAATATGGAGCGCCTCCTCATGGAGGTTTGGCATTCGGATTTGACCGTTTTGTATCAATATTGGCTGGCCTTGATTCAATTCGTGATGTTATCGCATTCCCTAAAAATAATTCAGGTCGCGATGTAATGATAGATGCACCTTCAACAATTGACCAAGCACAACTTGATGAATTATTTCTTGCAACAGTTCCCCCTGTTAAAGAATAAGAATATATGCTAATTGCCGATATAATATCAGTCCTTGAGGATTTTGCTCCGTTTCCATTGCAGGAAGATTTTGACAATTCCGGATTGCAAGTAGGGGATAAGAGAGCAGAATGTAATGGAGTATTGTTGTGTGTAGATGTAACGCCTGCAATAATAGATGAGGCGATAGAAAAAGGCTGTAATTTAGTAGTGTCGCATCATCCGTTATTGTTTAAAGGATTAAAACGCATAACAGGAGCAACATTAGTAGAGCGTACGATATTAAAGGCTATTTCGGCTAATATTGCGATATATTCGTGTCACACATCAGCTGATAATGCGTTTAATGGAGTGTCATGGAAGATGGCAGAGCTACTTGGATTGACAGATGTTAGAACTTTGTCTCGACAGAAGAACAAGATGATGAAATTGTCGGTAATGGTGCCTGTTGATCATCTTGAAACAGTTAGATTGGCATTATTTGATGCCGGAGCAGGGACATTAGGCAATTATGATTCTTGTAGTTTCTCAACAAAAGGGGAGGGGACTTTCCGAGCATTGGATGGTGCTAATCCTTATGTGGGTAACATTCATGAGTTTCATTTTGAGCAAGAAATCCGGCTTGATGTAATATTGCCGGTTTGGTTGAAAAAGAGAGTTGAAAGTGCGTTGTGTATGGTTCACCCTTATGAAGAGCCAGCCTATGAATTTATCTCCCTTGAAAATGATTCGCCCTATACAGGATTGGGAACCATAGGACAATATGAAGATCCGATTTCGCCATATGAGTTAATTGAAAAGGTGAAAAAAGCATTTAATTCTCCTATTACGAGATGCACAACTTTTGATGATGAATTAATGGTGAAAAGGGTGGCGATGTGTAGCGGCTCGGGCTCGTCGTTTATAAGAGACGCAATTGCATCAGGAGCACAAGCATTTATAACATCAGATACCCGATATCATGATTTTATTGACTATGC
Organism: Muribaculaceae bacterium; assembly: GCA_017520235.1. Taxonomy (GTDB): domain Bacteria; phylum Bacteroidota; class Bacteroidia; order Bacteroidales; family Muribaculaceae; genus RGIG4079. The sequence goes on from JAFXGB010000250.1 coordinate 5,893, forward strand.
CAACGATATTTTAATCGTAGATATAGGTCATTATGAGAGTGAACAGTGAACAAAAGATATTTTTTATCACGTAATTACAGAAAAATTTCCTAACTTTGCAGTCTATTATTCAGACAAAGAACAAAATCCGATAAATTATTTGTAAGCAATGGCTACTGATAAGACTAAAAAAGAACAATCACTAACAGTAGAACAACGTCTAAAAGCTCTTTATGAGTTGCAGACTATTTTGACTGAAATCGATCGTATCAAAACAATCAGAGGAGAATTGCCTCTTGAGGTTAAAGACCTTGAAGATAATATTGAAGGTTTGCACACTCGCGTTGAAAAATATCAAAATGAGATAGAAGAACTTCGACGTAATTCAGTATCTGAAAGTGAAAAGATAAATGAAGCACAAGCTAAGATTGCTCGTTACAAAGAACAACTTGACAATGTGCGCAACAATAGAGAATTTGATTTGTTGTCAAAAGAAATTGAATTCCAATCACTTGAAATTGAATTGTGCCAAAAACACATCAATGAATATGCTCGTGTAATAGACAATAAGAGTCGTGAAATTACTGCAACAGAAGAAACTCTTGTAGATCGTAATCACATTCTTCAAGAAAAGAAAGCAGAACTTGAAGAAATCGTGTCAGAAACACGTCAAGACGAAGAACGTCTTCGTGAACAAGCTAAGGCATTGGAGCCAAGTATTGATGCTCGTACACTTGCTGCATTCAAGCGTATTCGCAAAAATGCTCGCAATGGATTAGGTGTTGTTTATGTTCAACGTAATGCTTGCGGTGGTTGTTTTAATCGCATCCCTGCTCAAAAGCAAATGGAGATTAAAATGCACAAGAAAATCATCGTATGTGAATATTGCGGTCGTATCATGATTGATTCTGAACTAGCTGGTGTTCAAGAACAATTATAGGATAAATTTACAACAATAGTGATATTTAAGAGACTTGTTTATTCAAGTCTCTTTTTGTTTGCACAAATTGTTGATTTTGTGCAAAATTGTGATATATTTATAAGAATTTGTCGCTATTATTTTGTATCTTTGCAGTTCGAAATATAGTATTTTTCTAAGGTTTGTTTATATAAATTTCATAAAATAAAATGAAGCTATTACAAGCTAAACTCGCAAAATATACAGCACCACAAGAAGCAAAGGCTCTTGGGATATATCCTTATTTCCGTGCTATATCAAGTGAACAAGATCCAGAGGTAATCATCAATGGGAAAAAAGTATTGATGTTTGGCTCAAATTGCTATACAGGTCTTGTTAATGATCCTCGTATTAAGGAAGCAGCAATTGAGGCAACAAGAAAATATGGTACAGGATGTGCCGGCTCACCATTCTTGAATGGTACTCTTGATCTTCACAAGCAGTTGGAAGCTCGCATCGCTGAATATGTAGGTAAAGAAGATGTAATGATTTATTCTACAGGTTTTGGTGTAAACCTTGGTGTGGTTTCAACATTAACAGGTCGAGAAGATTATATACTTTGGGATGAACAAGATCATGCTTCTATCATTGAAGGTCGTCGTCTTTCATTTTCTCAACAATTGAAATATAAGCACAACGATATGGAGTCTCTTGAAAAACAACTTCAAAAATGTGCTCCTGATAAGGTTAAATTGATTGTTACTGATGGCGTTTTCTCAATGGAAGGTGATGTAGCAAATCTCCCTAAGATTGTAGAATTAGCCAAGAAATATGATGCAAGTGTAATGGTTGACGAAGCTCATAGTATAGGAGTCTTTGGTCGTGGCGGTCGTGGTACATGTGATCACTTCGGTGTAACAAAAGATGTTGATTTGATTATGGGTACATTCAGTAAATCTTTTGCATCTTTGGGCGGATTTATTGCTACAGATAAAGAAATTACAAACTTCTTGCGTCACCACTCTCGTTCTTATATCTTCACTGCAAGTATTACACCTGCGTCAACAGCAGCAGCATTGAAGGCTATAGATATTATGGAACAAGAACCAGAACGCCAAGAAATGCTTTGGGAAATGACAAATTATGCTCTTGAAGGGTTCCGTAATATGGGTTGTGAAATAGGTAACACATCAACACCTATTATTCCTCTATATATTAGAGACAACAACTTGACATT
>JAFXGB010000251.1 GCA_017520235.1 Muribaculaceae bacterium
ACAAATGAATAGTACCAATCTACAATATCCTGTAATTAACAGGGCTCAGCCAAATGCAAATGGATACTATCAGTTGTCTGGCAGACCAAGCCAGTCGGCTATATTCATTATGACAGATAATGGTAAGGTTTTTACTGGGGAGAGAGAGCTTACAAATGTTGAATATGTGCAAGGAGCGGATGTTTATCCGGAGTATGGAAAAGCAAATGATGGTTTGGATAGAGCCACATAAGCATCTATATATATCAAAAAGGACCAACGCATTGTAGGGCACTATAATGCCAATGGTCCAAGTTTATCAACGAGTGATAGTAAGGGATTTGTTTTGGATCCTAATTCCGTGGTAACCACAGGGAAGGAGTGGTCGTCAACAGATTTAAGTATGAAAGAAGCTCTTGAAGAGTTTAAGCAAAAAACAAAAAACAAAACAAGAGGCTTCACGAAAGAAGAATTAGATGAATTATTAGATGATACGAGTACGAATGATGGAACGGGAAATGGGTGGTATTACTAAAATAATTTTAGTAATTTTGCTTGGTGTAACACAAGCAAATGCTATAGAGAGACGTGTATTGCTTACTGCAGAAGAGAATGAACATCTGCAATTAATTGAGATGCCAAGATTGGGTATTGCAATATCGTTAGGAGATGGAGAAATAATGTTGGCAGATGATCCTGAACTTAAGACTTATAGTTTCCCATTTTTGAACGATGTACGTCAGTTTATTGTAAGTGAGGATGCAGCATATTGTTCAATAGGTAATTGGGTGTGCCGTTTGGATCCTGAAACAGAAAAATTAGAAGAAGTTGCAGTTTTTGATAATGATGGATTTAAAATATATCCTACAGTAGGACAGTCGTTTTTTGTGAGTACATCTGAGCCTGAGTGGTCGACGGTAATGCTTGTTGATCCCTTAAATAAAGTATATACTCCGGTTGTAAAGATAGAAGCATATGTCCATAAGGTTTTGTCAAATAGATACTTGACATTGGTGTGGGTAGATGATAGTGTATACATTTTAGGAGATGATAATAAAATGTATAATTTTGTGTCTAACAAGTCAATCAAAGATGTAGTTCTATTTTCAGCGGGTATAGTGTGTGCTACTGACGATGGTTTGCTTCTTGTGCAGTCAAAAGAAAAGGTGTTTAGGCTGTTTAAGGAGAGTTATAAAAAGTTATGGAATATTGCCGGTAATTTGTATATGTTATCTGATGATGGCGAGTTGTCGTGCTATTATGGATTTGCTGATTATTTGAAATCGCAATCAAAAAAGTGATAAATACTAAGTAAGAGTATACAATAAAAGGAGTCGCTTGCGACTCCTTTTATGTGTTTAAGAAATTCTTTCTTAGAAGAGGTAGGCTGCTGTGATAGTCCAGCAACGATTCTTAGCATCGATACCTGTTACGCTTTCCGAAGCTTTTGTTAGACCTAATCCATAGCTTGCACCAACTTGGACCTTGTTGAGGATTTGAACGCCTGCGCCGAAATTCCAAGAGAGGTCAAATTTCTTATTGTTAATAGCATCGTCAATGGCTTTTTTGCTTGTTAAGAATGAGAAACTTGGACCTGTAAATAGATAAGGTGTAACAATGCGACCTATGCCAGGCAACCCGAATTTATATTTTAAATTGATGGGAACTTCAATGTAGTCGTTGTTGATAGTTGTCGTTTCCATAATGGCCATTTCTGTATTTGTAATTTTAGCAGAACGACGAACATACATTACTGAAGCATCAACACCTAACCCAACAATAGGAATGTTTACCTCCATCATAAGACCACCGGTAAACCCAGCTCTGTTGTCAGTCGCATATATATCTTTGTCAAATTTTATGTCATTTACAACAACACCGGCTTTTACCCCAAACTTAATTTGTGCATTAGCAGACACTCCAAACGCCATGATAAGAGCCATGGCAATGATGATACGTTTTAAAGATTTCATGTTTTAAAGTTATTATATTATTAATATTCTTATTGCAAAGATAAGTATCTCTTTGTATTATTACAAATAAGATAGCAAAAAGGTTGTAATTAAACTTTCGGGAAATCGTTATGTTTATGCCGTAAAAGTATTATCTTTGTACTATTATGAATGCAGAACAACATCTTGAATTAGAAGAGAAGATTGTATCAATGCTTAAGACTGTATATGATCCGGAGGTACCGGTTGATATATATAGTTTGGGCTTGATATATAAAATCGACCTAAGTGATGAGGGCGATTTAAAAATAGATATGACTTTGACTGCTCCTGCATGTCCCGCGGCTGATTTCATTGTTGAAGATGCTCGCATCAAGCTCGAAAGTATTGAAGGAATCAATAGTGTGGATATTCAAATAGTATTTGAACCGGAGTGGACAAAGGAAATGATGACTGAGGAGGCCAAACTCGAATTAGGCTTTTTATAGAAAAATAAATGAGGCAAAATACTTATTTTATATCGGATTTGCACCTTGGAGCAACCTATCTCAAAAATCCGCATGATTATGAGCGTAGGGTAGTAAGATGGCTACATTCTATAAAGAATGATGCAAAGTCGTTATATCTAATGGGAGATATACTGGATTATTGGTATGAATATCGTAATGTTGTGCCTCGCGGATATGTGCGTTTTTTAGGAGCGCTTGCCGAACTCGTTGACTCTGGAGTTGAGGTAACTTGGTTTATTGGGAATCATGATATCTGGATTTTTGACTATCTGCCAAATGAGATTGGAGTAAAGGTCGTTGATGGTTATCAAGTAAAAGATATTGATGGAAAACGTTTCTTCTTATCTCATGGAGATGGCTTAGGAAAACTGAAATTTGGATTTAAAATAATTCGTTCTGTTTTCAGGAATAGGTTTTGCCAATGGATATTTTCGGCGATACACCCACGTTGGACTGTGCCGTTTGCTCATCGTTGGTCCTCTCATAGTCGGAATTATTCTGATGAAAAGCCGGTATTTGAAGGAGAGGAAAAAGAACCATTTATTACTTTTGCTCGCGACTATTTGCAAGAAAATGGACATGTTGATTATTTCGTGTTAGGACATAGACATATTTTGCTTAACTATGACCTCGGAAAGGATTCACGTTTAATCGTTCTTGGAGATTGGATACATCATTTTTCTTATGGAAGGTATGATGGTGTGCGGTTAGAATTGTGTGAATATTGCGAATAGATTGATTTTTAAGACTTTTTAATAGCAAAGTGTTATTTGAGACAACTTGGCGATAAATGCTTAGTATTCATAATAATAGTGAGTCAAAATAGTGATGGAAACTTGGCGTATGTTGTGAAAAGGTGTTTTTAAACATATAAAAATATTTGGAAAGCCTAATAAAAAGGTTGACCTTTGTAATACAAACCTAAAACAATCTTTTTTACCTTAGAAATTGTACCTATTGGAAACTATAGTAAGGAGCGTTGCGATGACGCTCCTTATTGTATTTTATAGAGTTATAGATGTTGAAATACCTATATTAATTGTGTTAATGTTTTTACGCTCTTTGGATTTTATGCTAATTTCGTAGGCTTTAGATGGGCTTATGGAAAATTCGTGTATAGAAGTTTCATATCCCACGTTTGCTCCTATTGAGAAGTCGTCAGTAATACGCATTGAGGCATTAATATTGGCAATTCCGCCGATTGAGTTGTTGCTTAAAGAAATTACTTTTTCTTGAGATTTTAGTGAAAAGTTTTGACTATATGTGCCTCCAGCTTCAATACCAATGCTTACAATTTTATTGATATTAAAGCGATATCCGGGAGCTATATGTACTCGTATTTGATTTAGTGGTGCTACATATACATTAATAGATTTATTTTCTAAAAAAATAGGGGATGACCGAAATGAAATAGTGGTTGCCAATGATAGTTTGTCTAAAATTGGACCATGCCATTTAACTCCGGCTTCAAAACCGGAAGATATGTTTATTGCCAAATTCTCAAATTGGAATTTATTCAATGGGATTGAGTATATATTAATTAGAGATAGAGTGTGAGAATTATTATTTGGGGTATTAATCGGCTCAAAATAATTATCAATTTGTTTGTTCCCCCAAATGAGATCTCCTAAAGTATATCCTATCTGTGCTGATAATATACCAATTCCAGCCCCTGTAATAACATCTTTTGGAAGGTGGCGTCGGTCAATTATGCGTTGCATTGCTACGGCAGAGGCAATGGAGTAGGCCCCTAATGAGAACCAGGGGGATTTCCATCCAAGTTCGTAGGTTGTCATTGTTGCTCCGAGGTATGCCCACGCTGAATGTCCTGATGGGAATGCACGCATATCGGAACCGTCAGGTCTCAATGATGATATGTTGTCTTTTATAAGGGAAACGCTTCCGGCCATGAGTAGTGTAGATGTGGCTTGAGATGATGCCATTCGTCCCCATCCTGAACGAGTGGGGGTCCCTAATACTTTTATCGCCCAAGGAAATGCAATAGGGGCATACTGAATAGCATCTACTGCTTTTGTGGTGTGTTTGAATTTTTGTGAAATTTCCCATTTATTGAAAGAGTTATTTGATATTGCTCCTGTTATAGAGAATGTCGCTCCAGCAGTAAATAGTGATAATTGTTTTGCTTTGTATGAGGGAATAGAATCATTAGCTCGCAATGTCGGGATAAGAGCGAGTATGGCAAATAAAATAACAATTACTTTATTGTATTTCATTAACTTGGCTTATTGGTGCGCTAAATTACAACAAATCTTTTTCAGCGCAAAAAAATAAGTCGAAAAGATTATTTTCGACTTATTCTGCTATTAATAATGTGTTGATTATACGATACCTTGTGCCATCATTGCTTTGGCAACTTTCATGAAGCCTGCAACATTTGCTCCCTTAACGTAGTTGATGAAACCACCTTCTTCTTTTCCATAAATTTTACATTGCTCGTGGATTTCGGCCATGATGCTTTGTAGTTTAGCATCAACTTCTTCAGCACTCCATGAGAGCTTTTGTGAATTTTGTGCCATTTCAAGACCTGATACAGAAACACCACCTGCATTAGCTGCTTTGCCTGGAGCGTAAAGAATTTTAGCGTTAAGGAATTCTTTGATAGCATCAGGAGTAGAAGGCATGTTTGCTCCTTCAGAAACTGCAAAGCATCCGTTAGCAAGAAGAGCACGAGCATCATCTCCGTCGAGTTCGTTTTGTGTTGCTGAAGGCATTGCTATATCGCATTTTACATGTTGCCATGGGCGTTCGCCATCGAAATATTGACAATCATATTCTTCTGCAAATTCACGAATACGACCGCGATAAATATTTTTAAGTTTGAAGATGTATTCAAGTTGTTCTTCAGAAATCCCTTCAGGAACATATATTGAGCCGTTAGAATCGCTCATAGAAACGACTTTTGCTCCGAGTTGAAGCAATTTTTTAGCAGTAAATGTTGCTACGTTTCCTGATCCTGAAATTGCAACTTTTTTGTCTTTGATATCAATCCCTTTGGTTGCAAGCATATTTAGCAAGAAATATACGTTTCCGTATCCGGTTGCTTCTGGACGAACAAGTGAGCCTCCAAATTCACGACCTTTACCGGTAAATGTTCCTGTGAATTCATGAGTCATTTTTTTGTACATACCATACATGTAGCCTACTTCACGACCACCAACGCCTATATCTCCGGCAGGTACATCGGTATCAGGTCCAATGTGACGCCACAATTCAGTCATGAATGCTTGGCAAAAACGCATTACTTCCATGTCGCTCTTTCCGCGTGGAGAGAAATCTGATCCACCTTTACCGCCACCCATTGCAAGAGTGGTCAATGAATTCTTGAATGTTTGTTCAAAGGCAAGGAATTTCAAAATTGATTGGTTCACTGAAGAGTGGAAGCGGATACCTCCTTTATATGGACCAATAGCATTGTTATGTTGAATGCGATAGCCCATGTTGTTTTGAACTTTGCCTTTGTCATCAACCCATGATACACGGAATGAATATATGCGATCGGGAATGCAAAGGCGTTCAATCAAATTATATCTTTCAAATTCTGGATGTTCATTATATGTGTCTTCAATTGTTGTCAACACTTCTTCTACAGCTTGAATATATTCAGGCTCATTTGGGAAACGACGTTTAAGATCGTTGATTACATCGGTAGCTTTCATAAACCAATCCTTTTATAATGTATATTTTTTATTCAATAATAATCGCTATAAATATTGTACCCTTTTGGATGATGCAAAGTTATAATTAATTTTGTTTTAATCCTAACAAATTTCAACTTATTTATTAAAAAAGTTATCTATTTCTTTTAATCTATTTGTTTTTCTGTCTTTTTGCCATGTTTTTGTGGTGTTGGCTATAAAAAAGGTTGCAAATGGGAATTCGCAACCTTACTATTGGTATAAATTATGAGTTTAAAGTTTTATCGAAGTCTGATGACTTGTCCTATTTGTAACTTGCTTGTTGTTTTAAGTCCGTTAAGACGGCATAATTGCTTTACAGATACCCCATTTCGTGCCGCAATTTTTCCTAAGCTATCGCCTTTGCGTATGCGATAAGTGGTACCATTGCCTTTGCTTACTTTTTTACTTGCAGCAACAAATTGTTCTTTGTGCTCCTCGCGATATTTTGCCATGTATTGACGATTGGCTGCATCGGAGTAGTTACGCGCTTTTTTATATGTGCGTTTGTCAAAAGTGAAAATATCTGTATGGGTAGTTTGATTGCTAAAGTCAAATATTGCCGCCGGATTGATTGGAATGCCCATGTAGCGAGTCTCAAAATGGAGATGAGATCCGAAACTGCGACCGGTGTTTCCTGCTAATCCGATGGGATCTCCGGCTTTTACATATTGGTCTTCTTTTACGAGAAATTTAGACAAGTGTCCGTAAACGGTTTCAAGTCCATTTTCGTGGCGTACAATAATATAATAGCCATATCCTCTGCGTTCGTAATTGGTCAGACGAATTTTCCCATTAAAAGCCGAGCGTATAGTATCACCTGTAATAGCTTTGATATCTATGCCTTTGTGTTCGCGACGAAATCGACGGCGATAACCATAGTTTGAAGTTACATAACCAGGGTGGGGCATTGAAAATACCGATACATCAATATCTTTTGTGTCGGGAACGACAGCATTACCATAAGGATTTACGCGTTTGCTGTCCCATCCTTCGGTGTAGATGTCAATTTCCGGCTCAATGTCTTCTTCGTTAAGAAGACCTTCAAGAAAAAGCTCAGTATCTTCAACTTTTATTTGGTTTCCTATATTTGCTTGGCTTGCAATCAGGTCTTGATGGATTGCTGCGTGTGATGCAGGAACTTTAAACTCCTGCGCATTCATAGCAACATAACTACCAAGTAAAGCAAATAATGAAAGTGATATTTTTCGTGTTAATGTCATCCTTCTTTATTGGTGTTTAGTGTTCATCGGGAGCGTATATGAATTCAATTGAGCGAGAAGTATAATCAAAAATTTCTTCAGGTTTAAAGAATCGCTTGATTTCAATTTCTGCATTTTCCACGCTATCAGAAGCGTGAATAATATTTTCTTGTGAACTCACGCTGAAATCTCCTCGTATAGTACCCGGTACAGCATTGCGCCCATTTGTAGCTCCTGTCATCATTCTGACAACATTAACAGCATCGGTGCCTTTTACGCATACAACTATTACCGGTGTTGCCATCATTGAAGCCAAAATCCAAGGAAAGAATGGACGATTGACTAAGTGGGCATAATGTTCACGCAAAATATCTTCTCCCAATTGCATCATTTTTAGACCAGCAATATTAAGCCCTTTGCGTTGAAAACGTGTTATGATTTCGCCTATAAGTCCGCGTTCAACGGCTGATGGCTTTATGATTACTAAAGTCTGCTCCATGATATGTTTTGTGTTGATTTGTCTCGAAATTTCCGTCAAAGTTACAATAAATCAGGTAATTAACGAAAATGCTAAATGGTAAATTTTGCTAATAGATGTATATATTAAAATATTTGACGCTGTAACTATTGGATTATTAGGGCGTTACGTTAAAACATGTTTTAAAACATATTTTAGCTAATCCGCCCCCAATCAATTGTTTTATTGAATATTAACGCTAATTGTTGGTGAAGAATTACATTCTCTGGATGGCTTAATGTGGGATCTTTGTCTAACAGCAATTCGGCAGTGTCGCGTGCTAATTGGATAATTTGTCCATCAGTAGCAAGATTTGCGATGCGCAGATTGATTGCGATACCACTTTGCATAGTGCCTTCCATGT
>JAFXGB010000252.1 GCA_017520235.1 Muribaculaceae bacterium
GATACATTTTTCAAACCAAATATACCTGTCAAATCGTCGTATCGTCCACCTCCGGTAATACTTCCAATCTCTACATCAAGGGCTTTAACCTCAAATATTGCTCCGGTATAGTAACTTAAACCACGAGCAAGAGTTAGATCTAGCTTAATGTCAAGTGGAAGTTCAAGTGGTTTTAGGTAATCGAAAACAGTTGTCAGTTCCTCAATTCCCTTCATTCCAACCTCGCTCTCGGCAAGGACGCTCTTTAGTTTCTCAAGTTTCTCGTCATTATTGCCACTTAGGTTAAGAATTGGTTGAAGTTTAGAAATTGAATCCTCGCTTAGTCCCTTCTCTTTTAGCTCTGCATTGACAGCCTCAAGACCAATCTTGTCCATCTTGTCAATGGCAACTGTAATATCAACGAGTTTCTCCGGCTCGCCAATCACTGCGGCAATACCTGCCAATACCTTTCTATTATTGATAAGGAGTCGAACATTGATCTTTAATCTACGATAAACCTCGTCGACCATTTGAATTAGCTCAACCTCGTTTAGTAGAGAGTTGCTGCCACATACATCAACATCGCATTGGTAAAATTCGCGATAACGTCCCTTTTGTGGACGGTCTGCACGCCATACAGGTTGAATTTGGTAGCGTTTAAATGGGAGTGTAATCTCGTTTTGGTGTTGAACTACAAAACGGGCAAATGGAACGGTCAGGTCATAGCGCAAACCCTTCTCGGAAATCTGATTTGTCAATTTTACTGAGTTCTTCTCAGAAAGATACTCCTCGGATGCTCTATTTAGGTAGTCGCCTGAATTTAGGATTTTGAAGAGCAGTTTGTCGCCCTCTTCGCCATATTTTCCCATTAGGGTAGAGAGGTTCTCCATTGCCGGAGTCTCAAGTGGCATATAGCCGTACTTCTTAAATACTGACTTAATAGTGTCAAATATGTAGTTACGCTTTACCATAATGTCTGGTGCGTAATCTCGTGTTCCCTTTGGAATTGATGGTAGTTGTGCCATATAATTATTTTTAGTTTCAAATTACAAAGATAGTTATTAATTAGGAATTAGGACTGTGGACTTAGGAATTTATAGTGAGGAGTGAACAGTTTGTCTTGTCCTAAAATAGGTTTACATATGATATGTTGAATTTGTAAATGTTATTTAGGATGATTCAAAAAGGAAACACGAGTAAGCGTTATAGTGACGCAGAGAAATTAGAGTTGATTCATGCATTTCAGTCTTCTGATATGTCCATGGAACAATTTAGTCGAATAAATGGCATGGGACATAGTACATTGTCGCGTTGGTTATTTAACTTTGCATCGTTAAATTCACCCACAGCAAATGTCTTTATGAAAAAGTCGTCCCGAACCGATACTTTTAAGAGTAAACAAGAGTTAGTCTTAGAAGAGAAGATACGTAATTTAGAAAAGGCTTTAGAGTACGAGAAATTACGTAGTTTGGCTTATAGTACGATGATAGATGTAGCGGAAGAACATTTTGGAATAGATATACGAAAAAAACCTGGAGCCAAACAGTAAGTAAGCTTCGCACAATGTTGCATGTTCATCTTTCAATATTGTGTGGTCTGTTTGGCAAGAGTCGTCAAGCTTACTATCAACGTTTAAATTATAGTTATGTATCTCATGCCCATGAGAGTATAATTTTAGATTTAGTACGTGAATATCGGCGAGATATGGGTCGTATAGGAGGTCGTAAATTATGGTATCTTCTCAATCAGCGTTTACCCGGTCTTGTCGGTAGAGATGAGTTATTTGACATATTGGATAGACATCATTTGAAAGTACATCGTCGAAGTCGTCATGTTCGTACCACTTGGAGTGCCAGTTGGCTTCATCGTTTTCCCAATTTGGTCAGTGATATAGAGTTAACTAATATCAACCAAGTTTGGGTCAGTGATATAACTTATTTGGATACTCAAACCGAAGGTTTTGTATATCTTCATTTGGTGACCGATGCATATTCAAAGAAGATATTGGGCTGGAGTTTAAGTCCTACGTTGCATGCCGATTATACGTTGTCCGCGCTTCAAATGGCTCTTCGTAGCAGTCCCTGTTCTTTGCAAGGTTTAATACATCATTCTGATCGAGGTTGTCAATATTGCAGTGAAAAGTATGTCAAGCTTCTTCAGGACAATCAGATAAGAATAAGTATGACCCAAGGCGGCGATCCTCGAGATAATGCCATTGCCGAGCGAGTAAATGGAATTTTAAAGAGTGAGTGGTTTGACAATGAAGTTTTTCATGGTCTTTTAGATGCTCGAACCCGAGTGTCCCATGTAATAAATGTTTATAATAGTCGTCGTCCTCACTTAAGTTTAAATTATCACACACCTTCGGAAGTTCATGAATGTCATGGTAAACCGAAACGAGTTTGGAAGAATTATTATCCTTCTACAACCTCTCGCTCTAAGATAAATGATGTCATATCTGAATTAACAAGTTGTAGTCAAACATCTACATCTTATTAATTAAATAAACAGCAGCTATCAAGTCAACAATCACTTTTATTTGTTAACTTGGTAGTTCTGAAATAGGTTTAAACTGTAAAGAAATTTTAGGACGAGTCAGCGAGTAAAGCCCCCTTATTAGCCGTAATGAACGCAGTGAATAAGGCGAAGGGGGTTTGGGGGTTGGTA
>JAFXGB010000024.1 GCA_017520235.1 Muribaculaceae bacterium
ATAAACCCTGATGGTTATATTGTAACAAATAATCATGTTATAGATGGGGCCGAACGTCTTGAAATAACGCTTAATGACAATCGCACTTTCAATGCTACCGTAATAGGGTCTGATGCTACTACCGACTTGGCTCTAATAAAAATTGATGCAGAAGACCTACCTGTAATACCTATTGGAAATTCAGACGCATTGCGTGTTGGCGAATGGGTTCTTGCAGTTGGTAATCCATTTGGATTTACTTCAACGGTTACAGCCGGTATTGTTAGCGCTAAAGCACGTAGTATTTCAAGTGTTACTCACGGACGTCAAATGGGCATTGAATCATTTATTCAAACTGACGCAGCAGTAAATCCTGGCAACTCAGGAGGTGCGCTTGTAAACACCAAAGGCGAACTTGTTGGTATAAATACAGCCATATACTCACAAACAGGGAACTATGCAGGTTATTCATTTGCAATCCCAACATCTATTGTTACAAAAATTGTCAGCGACTTGAAACAATTTGGCGCTGTGCAACGTGCTGTTTTAGGTATTGCTTACTCTGAGCTCACTCCCAAAATTGCCAAAGAGAAGAATATTACAGCCGTAAATGCAGGCCTTTTCATTGGACGTATTGAAGAACGTAGTGCAGCCATGGAAGCCGGCTTACAAGAAGGAGACGTCGTAATTGCAATTAACGGGGTTGAAACCCTTAACTCAGGTCAGTTACAAGAGCAAATGAGTAAATATCGCCCTGGCGACAAAATTACAATCACATATGTGCGTGATAACAAAAAGCACACTGCTAAAGTAACACTACGCAATAACCAAGGAAATACCAACATCACAAAAGCTAAAAATATGATGGATCTTGGTTGTGCATTCAAAGCAGTACCCGAAGAAACATTGCGCCAACTTGAAATACGCAACGGGGTTCAAGTTTCAGGACTCAAAGATGGAAAATTCAAAGAAGCAGGCATTAAAGATGGTTTCATAATTCTCGAAATAAACAATGCTCGAGTAACTTCACAAGAAGATGTCGAAAAGATTTATAATGAAATTATGAAGAGTGACGCATCTGACAAAGTAATGTTCATTACCGGAATTTATCCAACAGGCAAAAAATTGTATTACGCAGTTCCTTTAACAGACTAACAGTATAGCTAAAATAATTTTCTCATGAATTTCAGAGAGACTGTGTCAAAATGAACACAGTCTCCTATTTTTATGTAGTAAATCATTCAGAATCGCATTATTTATGTTATTTTTGCATAAAACAATGTATCAGATGCAACTATATTGCTTTTAATGCGTCAAATAATAGCAAACATTAAAACAAATATATGAACGAAATTCTAAAAATCGAACATGTCTCAAAAGCCTATACAGGTCATTTAGCGCTCGATGACATCTCGCTGATTGTTCCAGAAGGTAGCATATATGGCCTTCTAGGGCCAAATGGAGCAGGTAAAACAACACTCATACGCATCATCAACCACATTACTGCCCCCGATAGCGGAATTGTTTATTTTGATGGGCATATACTAACCGAGAAAGATGTATATTCGATAGGTTATCTTCCCGAAGAACGAGGCTTATACAAAAAAATGAAAGTTGGAGACCAAGCTCTTTTTTTCGCAAGATTAAAAGGATTATCCAAGAAAGAGGCAACAATACGCCTAAAAGAATGGTTTGAGCGTTTCGGCATATCTGACTGGTGGGGCAAAAAAGTGGAAGAGTTATCAAAAGGTATGGCACAAAAAATACAGTTTATCATCACTGTATTACACCAACCTAAGCTACTCATTTTTGATGAGCCATTTTCCGGATTTGATCCCATTAACGCTAATCAAATGAAGGAAGAAATTCTTCGTCTGCGAGATAATGGTTCGACTATTATTTTCAGTACACACAACATGTCAAGCGTAGAAGAAATATGCGATCACATCACCCTAATCAATAAATCGCGCAATATTCTTTCCGGCAAAGTATCTGATATCCGCAACCAATTTGCACAAAATCAATACACTCTGACATTCAATGGCGATGCGACATTGCTCTCTCAATCAATTACCCCATTGATCGACAATATCAATCTCTCTGAAACCGATAACGGATGTACTCAAATGAACATCAAATTATCATCAACTGCAACATTGCGAGATTTAATAGGCATAGCCAATGAGAAAGTTGAGATACGAAGTATAAATGAACGTATACCTTCAATGAACGATATATTTATCCAAACAGTTGAAGCTAATAACAAGTAAAATCTAAGTCAGATGAACTCTAAAATAGGAATTATTATAGGTCGCGAATATAGTGAACGCGTATCAAAGAAAAGCTTCATTATAAGTACAATTCTCATGCCCCTACTCATGCTTGGGCTAATGATTGCTCCGGCTCTTATCACTATATTTTCTACTGCTGACACAAAAACAATTGCAGTAATAGACAATAGTAAAGTAATTGCACAGAGTCTCAAAAGCAATGATGAGATTAATTACATCTCTTTAGATGTTCCACTTGATTCAGCACTTGCCAATGCTGATATTGATGGTGTACTTCTTATCGAAGAAAGTATTCTCACTTCATCTGCAGGAGTGAGTTTATATACCAATGAGGCTTCTTCTATAACAATTGAGCAAAACATCACCTCACAAATAGAAAACACCATCGAGGAGCAACGTTTAAAAAATTATGACATTGAAAACCTTGAGGAAATACTTGATGCCGTAAAAGCAAATGTGTCGTTACAAACATATAGAAACGACCAAGAAGCGGGATCTAACGCATCATCTTCATTCCTATCCTACATCATAGGGACAATAATGACCTTCATGCTCTACATTTTCCTACTTCTTTACGGGCAAATGGTAATGACAAGTATTATTGAGGAAAAAAATAACCGCGTACTTGAAATTGTCGTATCATCGATAAAACCGGCTCAACTAATGATGGGCAAAATCATTGGCATTGGGCTCGTTGCTGTTACACAAGTACTCATTTGGGCAGCTTTAATCTCTGTAATCTCAGGATCTTTACTACCTGCATTACTTCCCACAGAAGTAATGAATGAAGTTACTGCATTCAATAATGGGACAATTGACATTAATACTGCTACAAACGATGCCGACCTTTTACACGCTCTTTCAGTGCTTGGGAATGTCGGATACATCTTATCTATTTTTGGTTATTTGATGCTATTCCTTATAGGTGGATTTTTATTTTATTCATCAATATATGCAGCCATTGGCTCTGCTGTTGACAACATTCAAGATGCAGGACAATTTCAGTCAATTGTTGTATTCCCTATAATTATTGGTCTTATTCTTTCAATGACTGTAGTTAATGATCCAAACTCTACCCTCGCGACAATCATGTCAATGATACCATTTACGACACCGATGGTGATGATGGCTCGCATCCCATTTGGCATTGCGACTTGGGAAATTATAGTATCATTGGTTTTATTATACATCTCATTCTTATTTATGGTGTGGGTAGCCGCAAAAATTTATCGCGTTGGGATATTCATGTACGGCAAGAAACCATCAATAAAAGACCTCATTCGCTGGATAAATTACAAATAACATTACAACTATAACACAAACAGAAAGTCGCATCCTTGGGAATGCGACTTTCTGTTTTTTTAGATTGGGGTATACTTATTTAATTTACCTTTAGTTCCTTTTACTCCACCACCAAGGCTGAAAATATTTTGATCGTAAGAGACTGTTTTCATTGCACTTTCACGCTTGCGTTTTAGTGCAAGTTGAACAAGTTTGTCCATTAGTTTGTCGAATGATAATCCTGTAGCCTCCCACAAGTAGAATGACAATGAGCCTGGAATAGTGTTGATTTCGTTAACATAGATGTTTCGCGTAGTCTTATCAATAATAACATCAACGCGACTCACACCATGACATGATAACACGCGGAATGTTTCACATGCGAGGAATTGAATACGTTTTGTTTCGTCATCGGGCAACTCTGCAGGAATGCGTTTTTGAGATGCTTGCATCCCTTTAGCGCCCTTTGTTCCACCCATATATTTATCTTCATATGATAAAATTTCTCCACTCTTTATTGGTTCTTCACACACCGATGGTTGGAAGTCATCACAATCGCCCAAAACTGAACAATTGATTTCTTGCAACTCTTCCACCATGTGCTCTACGATAATGCGTGTAGAATATTTCTCCGCCTCATCAACTTTTTCAATCAATTGAGAGCGGTCAATAGCTCGACCGATACCAACACTTGAACCAAGATTTGCAGGCTTTACAATTACAGGATAACCGATTTTTTCTTCAAGCTTAGCAATAAGTTGTTCTCGCTGTGAGAACCATTGTTTATCAGTAAACCACACATAATCAACAACAGGAACATCACAAGCCTGAAGAATCATTTTCATAGTGATTTTATCCATACCATTTGCCGATGAAAGGGTATTACATCCGGCAAATGGGATACCGGTTGATTCCAATACACCTTCAAAGATACCATCTTCACCATTTGAGCCATGAAGCACAGGGATTACAACATCAAGCTTAGTAAACACATTTGAGCCAAACAATGATTTCTTTGTTTTATAAAGGTTATAGTCGTCATATATAGGACGCATATAAACCTCTTCACATTTAGCCAAAAGTGCAGGCACATCACGATAATTAGCTACATCAAACAATGCCTCACCTGTGTACCATTTCCCTTGTTTTGATATGTATATAGGGGTTACATCATATTTTTCTCTATTAATAGCGTGCATGGCTTGCGATGCAGATATAACCGAAATTTCATGTTCAGTTGAACGCCCGCCAAAAAATACTCCGATATTAGTTTTCATATCTATTTATTATTGAATTTTTAATATTATCATTATTTAAATGTATCTGGAAGATCATTTTCATACAAGACTGTATCTCCCGGCTTTACAATTGTACCTAATAGCTGTTGAGCATCTTTAAATGAAGCTACGGCTTTCACTTTTTCTGTAGCCATACCTCCTGCAATAGCACCTTCAACCAATGCCTCACGATTGTACTCTCCCACTATTATTGCAATGTCGGCACATTCAGCTATCTTTTTACCTAACGAGTTATTATATTCAAATTATTTATCTCCAAGTTCAATCATCCCCGGAGTAATCACTATGCGCTGTCCTTTATTAAAACGAGCAAGAACATCCATAGCCATGTGAGAGCCTGTTGGATTTGAATTAAATGCATCGTCAATGATGGTAACCCCTCCGGGAGTACGCTTCAAGTTTAATCTATGTTCTACTTGTTCAATCTTTTCTACAGCGTAACGTATTTTTTCCTCAGGAACATCAAGACGCATTGCAATTATTACAGCGGCAATTAAGTTTGAGATATTGCACTCTCCCACCAAACGTGTGTGCAATGTCAATTCTCGACCATTACCTACAATAGTAAATAATGTTCCATATTCATCATACTGAATATTCTTTGCGGTATATGATGCATTTTCAGTGGCGTTCACAGCATATCGGCAACATTCCACATTTGCAACAACTCTATTTGCGACATAAGGGAAATCATCATTTACCACAGCCAATCCATCAGATGGCAACGCATCAACGAGTTCAAATTTGGTACTTTGCACATTCTCAATTGATTTAAACGATTCTAAATGTTGTTCTCCGACAGCGGTAACGATACCCATTGACGGATGGACCAAATCACAAATCTCTTTTATATCACCTTGTTGTTTTGCACCCATTTCCACAATGAATACCTCATTATAAGGCTTAAGGTATTCTCTAATTGTGCGTATAACACCTAATGTTGTATTATAGCTACCGGGAGTCATCATCACATCATATTTTTCGCTCAAAATGCGATGTAAATAATGCTTTGTACTTGTTTTGCCATAGCTACCTGTGATACCTATTATCTTCAAGTCAGGCATCGAAGCAAGAATACGAGCCGCATCATTATAATATTTCTTGTTTATTGATTTCTCTACAGGGCGTAATATTGTATTTGCCGCCAATACGATGATATGGGAACATATATACAACACCAATGATGTCAACGATAATGTAAATAACATCTGTTGCACATCCAATTTCCACATAAACACAACAATAAGTGCCAATATTGCAATCGATATGGTTGTCATTACTGCAAATATGCGCCAAACACGATTGGTAAACACCAATGGTTTCTTGTATTTAGCCTTAAACAATTTTTGTGAACTAACGGCAGTTGCTATCAAAATGAACAATTCGCCCATACTTGCCGGCACTGCATCAATCAAAGACAATAGCATCACAATCATTGCAAACAAGCGCACGCCCGATGTCGAATCACCACTCACTCGCAACCATTTCATGTAGCGTTCATTGCGATAGGAATTTTGTTGCAACATCATCAATATGCGTTTATATTCAGCATACACATTGATTAAAGCCAATATAAATACTATAAAAAATACTATTGTCATAATTCTAACTATTTAAGAAACTGCGCAAAACGGCAGCAAATTGAAATGGATTATCTAAAAAGCTATAATGACCACATCCGGGAAAAGATACGAGTCCGGCATTAGGAATTAGTCGCTCCATGATTTTAGCATCACGCAATGGTGTTGCTGTATCATTTTCGCCCCAAATTAATAATGTTGGAGCGTTTATCAATGGCATTTTATCTTTCAAGTCCTCATTCACTACCTTACTCAAGATAGCACGCATCATGGGTGACGCATTATTATAATCACTTGAGCCACGCTTTGCTCGCATAGCATCAATGCGTTGTTGAGCTCGCGCCTTTCCATATATTAATGGCATGAGTTTTTTACCTAACTTATAGGTATATACCTTAAAATAATATTTCAACGAGTGACGAGGCTTCACACCGGCAGCGTCAACAAGAATAAGTTTGTTTACTTTATTACGCGATGAATATAAAATACCTACTCTTCCTCCAAATGAATGACCAAGCAAAATGGGATTTTCTATATTTTCGGTCATCACCAATTGTTCAATCAATCGAGTATATTCATCAACGCCCCACACCTCTGACGGCTCTTGCGATTCACCAAATCCGGGGAAATCCACATTATAGACTTTGTGATTCTCCAGCGCAACCTTTTCCACACTCTGCAAAGTTGTCAAATTACACCCCCACCCGTGCATCAAGATAATGGGTGCGCCCTCTCCTTGCACAGTGTAATGAAAGTTTAAGCCGGATAATTGAATAGTTTTTTCCATCATGCTATTTATACAGCAAAGGTAAAGAAAATCTCTGTAATAACATTGCTAAGCGACAGAAATATACTCACCCCGAGAAATATAATCTTCTCAATTGAGTAATGTAAGTGTATCCTTTATTGATGGCATTTCCCATCTTTCGTGATTCGAAGGCAAGCAACATGAGTTTATAAAAGCAT
Source organism: Muribaculaceae bacterium (assembly GCA_017520235.1). Lineage (GTDB taxonomy): Bacteria > Bacteroidota > Bacteroidia > Bacteroidales > Muribaculaceae > RGIG4079. The sequence continues at coordinate 7,396 of JAFXGB010000024.1, forward strand.
TAAGACCGCTTACGAGCAGAAGAAGTCAAAATCGATGGCAGAAATTATAAACAACAACGGCAACCATTTTTTAAGAGTTGCCGTTGTTGTTTTTCAGTGCTTATAATAAAGCATATTATAATAGGTCTTCAAAATTATTTGAAGTGAATTTCTCTGCAAATGCTTTTGCCGCATAACTTTCAGGTATAAATATTTTTTGAATATTCATTGCCGTAAGGATAGATTTATGTGTAGGATCAAGAGCCCTTGCATAAATACATCCCACATTCAACTCTTTTAGAGCAGCGACAGTTCTTAAAGAGCAGTCCATACTCTGTCCGACAGACACGATCACACAGTCAATCTCATCCAAAGGAAGACTTTTTAATGAGGATTTTTCTGTTGCATCCAATATGTATGCGACTGAAATACGGTCCTTTATCTCCTCTATACGATGTTCGTTACAGTCTACACCGATAACATCATGTCCCATATCGGTAAGTTTACAAGATAACGTACTTCCGAAATTACCTAATCCAATTACAAGGTACTTCATACAATATGATTTTTATCAGTTAATAATTATATCTTCTTTTGGTAATCTGTATTTAACATTTTCTTTTCGTGAAACTATACTCATTAGAACTGTTATAAAACCGACACGTCCAATGAACATCAGTATTATCAGTAAAAATTTACTTACACCGCAAAATTGCGCAGTTACTCCAAGACTCAATCCTACCGTAGAAAAAGCAGAGATGGTTTCAAAGAGGATATCCATTGAGGACATCGTTGGTTCTAATAGCAATAACCATACAAAAAATATTGTAATGATAAGTATTGAGCCAAAGATTATTACCAATGTTCGCCTAATGGAATTATAAGTAATTTCGCGATTAAACAACTCTGTTTCTTGTCTGCCGCGGACCAATGCTTTCAGTGATGCCAATGCCACAGCAAATGTATTTACTTTAATACCTCCCGCAGTAGACTGTGATGCACCACCAATCCACATAAGAATTATGATGAGTAGGATTGTAATTCTGGAAAATTCGCTCACTGCTACGCTGTTAAATCCGGCCGTTCTGGGCACAATCGCATTAAAAAGTGATTGCACGATTTTTTCGTCTATCGGCAAATCTGCAAAAGCTCCATTCCACTCTATAATACCTATCAAAAATGCACCAAAGAAAACAAGTATAGCCGACATATACAGCACTATTTTGGTATTTGCATCAGCCAAATGATTGTACCGTGTATATCGTTTACGTTTGAATACTTTATGTGATAAAACCTCAAAATAATATTTTATCATTTTTTTCAGATTGATGAGTATAGGAAATCCTAACCCTCCAAGCACAATCAATATTGAGATTATTATATAGAAAGAATTGTGATTTGCAAATATTAAATCATTACCCAAATTTCCTTCTAAAGTTGAGAATCCTGCATTGCAGAATGCTGAAATGGAATGAAAAACGGAGAAGAAGAATCCGTCTTTAATAGTCATTGTTGCAACAGGATGTATACTCATCCAAATACAAAATGCTCCGACTAACTCAATCACAATAGTAAATCCTAACACATTAACCAATGTAGACATTAGTGATTCTGCACGTGAACTTAACATGTCTTTCACTGAAAATTGCGAATACAACCCCATGCCATCCATAAAAAACAATGCAAAGAAACTTGTTATCGTCATAATTCCCAATCCTCCAATCTGTATTAGCAGGGCAATGATGATTTGACCTTCAATTGTAAAAGTTTGAGAAATCTCAACTGTACTTAGTCCTGTTACACACACGGCACTTGTCGCTGTAAACAATGCATCAATTATCGGAAGACGTATATGTTCCATTGTAGAGCGTGGCAACATAAGGAGTAATGTGCCAAATGCTATAATGGCAGCAAAACATGCCACCACAATCAGTGCAGGGTTAGTTTTGCGATTGATAAAATGGGTAATTCCTCGCGATAGTTCAATAATAGATATCAATCCTAACAGAGTTGCTAAAAAATATTTATTTTCAAGAAAGTTCCAAAGATTAATCAACCATATAGTATTTTCGGGTTTCTCAAAAAATTGAGTGAAGGCAGAAGTGTAAAGAATCACGCCTAATATTGTCGTCAGCAATAATCTTTTTCTTCGAATCTGTTTCCAATGAAATGGCAATTGAAAAGTGAACGAAAGGAAATATACCCACCAGCCGAAGTTATATATCCTTGATATTATCGACATTTCATGTTCATCCAATACAAATCCGTAATCAACAACTATGGCTCCAATAACTAATAATGAAGTCAGCATATTGATTATCCTAAATACTGTATCAATCTTGTTTCCAAATATATGTGATATGGTATTTATCATTATTAAATTTATTGTATTGATGTCTATCTCACAATATGAATATTATAAGGGAGACTCTATAAATCTATTTTAACATCGTCGAGTAGTTAGAACCTCATTAATGTTTTTATATTACATCTTATTTTACACAAAGATACAATATAATCCCTAATTGGCAACCTGTTAATTTATAGAACTTTCCTAATATAAATAGGCTCCCACGTGAAAATCTAAATCTCTTGACTCCTAAATTTGATTTCTTCAAACTATTGAAATGATTTTGCACTTGCTTGTTGACTCTACTCAATTATTATTGGTACACTTGTATTTGGAGAAGTCCTTACAACAAATATCGTTATTGGAATTTTGATAGCGATAATAGCTGTAACATTTATGATTATGTCTACTAAACGATAGGTTTATAAGTATCAATTAATATTGCTTAAACAGCAATTATCAGAATTGAAAATAGATGAAAGGGGCGACGTCTTCGCTCATGAATTGGATTACAAATTGCACGACGATGATAAAAATCAACGTTTTGATAAGCCAATTTGAGTTCACAAACATCTCTCCCATTTTGTCATACCATCGGCGTGGCATTGCATGAGAAAGTATAATGACCGCCATCATTATGCACCACACATAACGCACTTCAAGGAATGCGGCAATGTGGGCTACGCTGAAATTAGTGAATATGTTCTTTATAATAAGCCATGAATCAGTCCAAGACTCAGCTCGGAAGAACACCCACAATAGAGAAACATAAATTATCGTTACAGTCCACGACAATAGTTTAACTGGATAGATATTAGGAATTTTATCCAATAGAGGTTTAGATGCCTTGTGGACAGCAAGCCCAACTCCATGCATTCCTCCCCAAAAGACAAATTTCCATGCTGCGCCATGCCATAATCCACCAATGAGCATCGTCAAGAAGTTGTTTACATAGGTTCTTATTGTCCCTTTTCTATTCCCTCCAAGTGGGATATATAAATAATCTCTTAACCATGACGATAACGAGATGTGCCAACGGCGCCAAAATTCTGTCAAGTTTTTAGATTTATAAGGGAAATTAAAGTTGGGACTTAACTTAAATCCCATTATCAAAGCGATACCTATTGCCATATCAGAGTATCCCGAAAAGTCGCAATAAATCTGCATCGTGTAACCTATTACACCCATCAGGCTCTCAAATCCGCTATATCCTGTGGGCGACGAAAATATCAAGTCATTATATTGTGATATATAATCGGCAATTATTGCTTTCTTTATAATCCCTAATATTATCATCCAAAACCCTAAATATATCTCTTCACGTTTCGGACGACTGTTTTGTTCCACTTGCGGAAGGAAATAATCGGCTCTGACGATGGGTCCTGCCACCAATGCGGGGAAAAACGACAAGAAGAACAGGTATTCAAGCCAGGTGCGTGTGGGAGCAACACGACCTTTATAAACATCTACTATATAGCTGATTGACTGAAATGTATAGAACGAGATCCCCACAGGAAGAATTATATCTAATGGTTGGAAGTTCCCTTCAACCATCTGGTTCCAATTCCATAAAAAGAAATTGGCATATTTGAAATAGCCCAATATGCTTAACGATGTTATAATCGAGGCGGCCACACACGCTTTCTTAGCCCCTTTTGAGTCAAGTTTCACTAACACGCGCGACAAAATCCAATCAAGTAAAGAGGTACAGACCAACAATAAGAAAAACAATCCGCTTGATTTGTAATAAAAATAGAGGCTGAACGCAACTACAAAGACAAGCATCTGCCAACGGCGGTTTTTCAAAACCGCATAAATAGGCATAAACAATATAAAAAGAAACCAAAATAATCCGCTTGAAAATATCATTGGAGCTGTAGCATCATAGGACAACAGCTCCATTAAATTAGAAAAAATATCTTGTAATTGCATTGATTGTTAACGTTTAGGCTGTAATACTACAACTCTTTGTGGCTTAGCAGTTTTCTCTTGTGGGATGTTTAATCTGATGGGGTGAGCGCAATTTTCAGGCATCCAGCGCACAACACTATCCATCCATTGCACTGCCGATGAGCGTGTGGGGTGTGCTCCATCTTTTGCTCTATCAAAATGCATACCATTGGAGAGAAAGAAACAACCCGGTTTGGCATTTGCCGCAATCAAGTCATTTATACCTGTATCCTCTTTCCAGTTAGGTGGCCCAATCCACAAATATGGTATATCTCCGATTTGTGATAACATCGTTTTCACATACTTATCACGTTTTTTTACTATATCCTTCACAAACAATTCATTAGCACCCAAGCATATAAAAACATACGTTGGTTTAAATCTTCGGATAAATGTTTTCAATGTATCACATTCTCCCCACACATTGGATGTTGAACTATACCATATAACGGTGTTCATCTTGTGTCCATTTTCCTTGGCATATGCTGCTAAACGAGGCGATAACCCCTCCAACATTGAGTCCCCAATAAACAATATATTTTGAGCCGTTGTGTCAACCGGTTGACGCTTAAAAGTATCATCATTGTCAATCTGTACAGTATCACCTGATACCTTAACCTCATCAACCTGTATCAAGCGATCATACATCCCCGATGTCTTCAATTCCAACCCGCATATATTTATTGAATCAAAACTTGATGCCGTAATAAACAACAAAAACGTAAGCACCAAAATTGACCATAATCCTAAATATCCTCTTTTCATTCCTATATTAATTTTAAAGGCATCAAAATTACGAAAAATTCTACACATATATAATTTTAATATTAACTTTACGAAAATTTATTTACTATGACTTCGATAATTATTCTTTCTTTAATTCTTCTAATCTGTATAATATTAGTCATCTGGTTATTAAAAATCATCAATAATCAGAAAACTCAACTTGCCTCGCTTTCCACCGAGCGTGCTACACTTGCAGCACAAAGTGAAATATCGGTCAGTCGTGCATCAGAAGCCACACGTGAGCTCCAACGCCTTCAAAACGAGATGAGCATCTTCCGCGAAGAAAACGGTCGATTAAAAGAGCGCCTCACTTTCATTGAAGAGGAGAAAGAGCGATTGTCAAAGGAATCAGAAATGCGTTTCCAAAACATTGCCAATGAGATACTTGCCAACAACTCGCGCGTTTTCAAAGAGCAAAACGAAACTCGCTTGTCTGAAATATTGACTCCGCTCAAAGACAACATTGAGCAATTTAAAAAGACCATCACTGATAGCTACTCCAACGAAGCACGTGAACGATTCTCTCTACAAGAACGCATCAAAGAGCTCATCGAACTTAATCAATCCATCAGCAAAGAAGCTAAAGACTTGACCACCGCCTTAAAAGGCAACAGCAAAGTGCAAGGCGACTGGGGCGAAATGATACTTGAAAACATACTTGAAAAATCGGGATTAGAAAAAGGGCGTGAATATGAGGTCCAAGTTACTACCGACGAAAATGGGAAAACGTTGCGCAACGACGATGGCACAGCCTTGCGTCCCGATGTTGTAGTTAACTATCCCGGCGATCGTCGTGTGGTCATCGACTCTAAAGTCTCATTGAGAGCCTATGTCAACTACATCAATTCAGAAACACCTGAGGAGCAAGAAACATATGCCAAACAACACTTAGCATCAGTGCGCAACCACATTGCCGAGCTACGCGACAAGAAATATCAAGACTATGTGGGTGGCGGAAAAACCGACTTTGTAATGATGTTCATACCTAACGAAGCCGCCTACATCACCGCTATGCAACTCGACTGCAAGTTGTGGCAAGACGCCTACGATGTGAGAGTTCTTCTTGTCTCCCCCACCCAACTCATCTCAGCATTGCGACTTGTAGCACAACTATGGAGCCATGATCGCCAGACACGCAACGCCATCGAGATAGCCAAAGCTGGCGGAAACATGTATGACAAATTTGTGGGATTTATTGACGACATGTATAAAATCGAGAAATCCATCAGACAAGCTCATGACAACTACCACAATGCCATGAACAAGCTCCATGAGGGCAAAGGCAACCTCGTATCCTATGCCGAAAAAATGCGCACACTTGGAGCCAAAGCCTCCAAATCACTCCCTGAACAACTAAAGAATGAAATTGAATAATTCTCAATGCCACTTATAAAAGTAACGCCCCGCATGTAAATGCGAGGCGTTATTATTTTATGATGCGATGGAATTATACCCAACGTACATAAGCGAAGTCTTGACGATGTGGAAGTGCTTCGTTCTTTGGATATAGACGATAAGCATAACGGAATACTCCGGCATCGGTGAGGTTGCTCTTCAAGCCGAATGTTACGATGTTGCCTTCTTCTTTCACAATTTCAAATTGAACTGTCTCCCAAAGTTTTTCTTCACCGCTTTCTTGCTTGTAGATAACGTTTTCAAGTCCGAGGTCTTTATTCAAGCCATTTGTATCAATTGTTACTTTCACTTGATATTCTTGACCTGTCATGCTATTTGAAGTGCTTGTACCTTCAATGTTCAATACTTTGATGCCATCCAATGCCGATGCAACACGTTCTTTCCATGCAACGATTTCACGTGCTTTAGCATAGTCAGAGGCTTTAAGTTCAGCTGTGCGCTTGCCTTCTTTGTTATAGAAACGATCGATATAGTCATCAATCATGCGTTTCATTGTGAAGTTAGGTGCAATGTGACCTATTGAGCCTTTGATGTATTGAATCCACTCAGGTGAATATCCCTTAGAGTTCTTAGCAAAGTACAATGGGATGATTTCGTTTTCAAGCATTGAATAGATTGTAGCAGCATCAAGTTTATCTTGTTGAGCTTGGTCAGTGAATGTGCGTTTGTCAGTCAATGCCCATCCTGCTTTTTCGTCGAAACGATATCCTTCATACCACCATCCGTCAAGCACTGAGAAGTTAAGTACACCATTCATTTCAGCTTTTTCTCCTGATGTACCAGATGCTTCAAGAGGACGAGTAGGTGTATTCAACCAAATGTCAACACCTGTTACAAGACGTTTAGCAACAATCATGTTGTAGTCTTCAAGGAAGATGATTTTGCCAAGGAATTGAGGCATGCGAGAGATCTCCATGATGCGCTTGATGAGTCCTTGTCCGGCACCATCGGCAGGGTGAGCCTTACCTGAGAATACAAATTGCACAGGGAATTGTTCATTGTTTACGATCTTAGCAAGACGATCAAGGTCGGTAAACAACAAGTGAGCACGTTTATATGTAGCAAAACGACGAGCAAAACCAATAATCAAAGCATTAGGATTGATTTTGTCTACGATTTTCATTACTGCTGAAGGATCACCTTGGTTGGCAAGCCATTTAGCTTTGAAATCTTTCTTAACAAAGTTGATGAATTTGTTTTTAAGGAGCATGCGCATGTTCCAGATTTCTTCATCAGCAACTTTAAAGATGCCATCCCATGCTTCAGGATTACTTTGATCTTCAAATACTTGTTTACCAAGTTTTTCAGCGTAGAATTCTTTCCATTCAGAAGCTGCCCATGTAGGCATGTGCACACCGTTAGTTACATAACCCACGTGAGATTCTTGCCAATTGTAACCTTTCCAAATTCCGGCAAACATTTTCTTAGAAACTTCACCATGCAACCAACTTACGCCATTAGCTTCTTGACATGTGTTAAGAGCAAATACACTCATTGAGAAACGATCGTTTGAGCCTGGGTTTTCACGTCCCATGTTCATTAAATCAGCCCATTCAATGCCAAGTTTTGCAGGGAATTCGTTCATGTATTTATAGAAGAGACCTTCATCAAAGTAGTCGTATCCTGCAGGAACTGGAGTGTGAACAGTGTAAAGACTTGATGAACGAACAATTTCCATTGCTACGTTGAAATCAAGGTGTTCTTCTTGAACATAGTCAACAAGACGTTGCAAGTTCAATAGTGCAGCGTGACCTTCGTTACAGTGATATAATTCAGTCTTGATGCCAAGTTTCTTCAACATCAAAATACCACCGATACCAAGAAGGTATTCTTGTTTGATGCGGTTTTCCCAATCGCCACCATAAAGTTGGTGAGTGATAGGACGATCATACTCGCTGTTCATATCAAAGTCAGTATCCATCAAATACAACTTCATGCGACCAACGTTTACACGCCAGATGTGAGAGTAGATGATGCGACCAGGATATGGCACTTCAAGAATTACAGGAGCACCATTTTCATCAACAACTTGTTCAATAGGTAGTTGGTTGAAGTTTTGTGGCTCGTAGTTAGCAATTTGTTGACCATCAACTGAAAGTGTTTGAGTGAAATAGCCATGACGATAAAGGAAACCTACTGCAGTCATATCGATACAGCTGTCAGATGCTTCTTTGATATAGTCTCCGGCTAATACTCCAAGACCTCCTGAATATATTTTAAGTGCGTTACAAAGACCATATTCCATTGAGAAATATGCAATAGATGGCACATCCTTGCGCATAGGCTTCTTCATGTATTCTTTGAATGAAGTATATGCCTTTTCAATGCGCAACATCAATTCTTTGTCAGCAATAATTTCTTGTAAACGTTCAAAACTGAGTTGTTGCAAAAGCATTACAGGATTTTCACCTGTAGCACGCCACAAATCAGGATTTAATTCACGGAAAAGAGACTTAGCTTCGCTATTCCACACCCACCAAAGGTTTTTTGCCAATTCCTCAAGAGGTTTGAGTTCTGAAGGCAAGTCTGATTTTACAGTAATGTCACGCCAAGCAGGCGCATTAGTGTTACTTACTTGTAATTTCATAAATTAATAATATTTGTTTAAAAATTTTCTATTCTTAATTAATACACAATTAATTATTGCGTTTTTGTGCATTTTCTATTGCTACAACAAACGCATCGTCATAGTAATCGATAAAATTACTCCATGATGCTTGCGATGCTGTGTTCATAGCCGCTTTACTGATTTTTGCCATCGTTGTTTCATCATTTGAAGACAACTCATATAAGGCTTGTGAAATACTTTCAGCTACAGCATTATAGTTATAATCACCTCGCGAGATAACATTCACTCCACAGGCACTAAAATCATTTTCAAATGAAGACATTATCCATTGACCAAATCCTGACAATGAGGTGGTAATGGTGGGAACTCCAAATGCAACACTTTCAAGCGGAGTGTAACCCCATGGCTCATAGTAAGATGGGAATACTGTTGCATCCATACCTATGAGCAAGTCATAATATGACTTATTAAATATGCCATCTGTTCCATTCAAGTAGCATGGAACATATATAACTGTTACATTTGAGTTTTTGTCGTTGGCAAAACCAATACCATGAATGCGAGATATAATAGGGTCGCAATCCATGTTATTGAGCCAATGTGTGATTACAGGATCATCTAAACGGCATTTACGTTTCAATAGTAATGCCTTTACAAGTTCAGCACGAGGCTCTTTTACCCATGCCGGCACCATCACATATGCCAATATCTTGCGAGAAGGATTTTGTTCACCCAATTTCACTAAAGAATCAAGGAATAAATCAATGCCTTTATTGCGATATTCACAACGGCCCGATGTCGTTACAATAAACGTATTTTCTGGGAATTTGCATCCGGTTAAAGATGATGCAACATTAAGTAATGTCGCTCGTGCAGCGTTTCTCTCATCAGCAAATTTAGTCTTTGCAGGTACAAAATTTTGCTCAAATCCATTAGGTGTAACGACATGAGGACGTATATCCAATAATTGCTCACACTCAACAGCAGTAATCTCACTAACTGTGGTAAAACAATCAGCAGCATGAGCAGCAGCCTTTTCCAACGAGTGTTTTGACTGCATATTCAATTCACCTGCCATTTGATCGCCATTATATCCTTTTAAATAGTCATATAATGGTTTATTGTTTCCACATATACTACGACCGATACTTGTTGCGTGAGTAGTGAATATAGTTGCGACTTCAGGAAGCACTTGTTTTACATACAATAAACCCATTCCTGTTGTCCACTCATCAAAATGAGCTATGATATTTTTGTTTTCTGTTCCATGGAAGCGACAGATACTTTCAATTACAAGACCTGCAGCATGAGAGAATGCACATGCTTCATCATAATCACCATAAGCATGCAAAGAATCAACACCATACCAGTTCCACATATTCCCATAAAATGCTTCTTTGACTGCATACATTGCATCAAATTTCACAAGCACAACAATAGGTTTTCCAGGGATATCCCAACGTCCAACTCTGACAGTTACCCCTTCAGGCAATTGTGCTTGAGCCTTCCATTCCTTAAGTAATGTGCGAGATTCTATAAAAAATGGTGATGGATTCTCTTGGCTCCAAACATCAGGACCGATAAATATGGTTTTATCTTTATGTAATTTCTGTAATGTTTTTGCTTTAGTTGATAGTACTGTATATATACCTCCTATCTTATTACAAACCTCCCAACTTGTTTCAAACAGCAGGTCAATCTTTACTGTTACCTTGTTCATTATAATTGTAGATTTACTTTTAAGCACGCAAAGTTAGTAAAAATTTCCAACAATTCATATTCTCATCTCACAATTAAAACATTAACCATTTCAAAAAGCCCTATTCATAAGAGTTTCACAAAATAAAAACTTTTTCGCCTTTAGCAATGTTTTATTTTCAAATTCACATTTTAATTTAAATACTATGATTACTATCGTCTTCTCTCATCCTTGGCATGGCAGCTTCAATCATGCCATATTAGAAGCTGTTACACACAAACTTGAACAGGAAAAGCTCAATTACCAAATTATTGACTTATCTACTGACAATTTCAATCCGGCAATGACATCAGAAGAGCTCCGACTATATAATAAAGGTGAATCTAATTACCCCTTGACAAATAAATATCTCCGCATGCTACAACATTCAAAGGAGATTATTTTCATTTTCCCAATTTGGTGGGGTATGTTGCCCGCTAATCTTAAAGGATTTTTTGATAAAGTTCTACTAAAAGGTAGTTCTTTTAGATACGATTCAAAAGGGAACCTCATCCCTGGACTACACATCTCTCGTACATTATTAATCACAACATCGCAAGGAGATACCGAACTATATAAACCCTATATTGAAAGCTATCTTATCCCATATATACTAAATGCTGTTGGGATGAATAATGTAGTGTGGCGTAATTGTGCTCGCACATCTCATGGACCGGATGAAAACCGCAAAAATTTCATTAAAGAGGTCTCAGATATGGTATAAAAACTGTATTTTTGCATAAAATTTATTGCAAATACAGTTATGGGTAAACGATATCTATTTTTTGCGTCATTATCTTATTCTTATCCCATTTTGCGGCCTCTTCAAGAAGAAATTCGCCGTCGTGGTGATGAAGTAGCATGGTTTCTTGAGGACACATGTCCTGATCTTTTGACCTCTAACGAAAAAAGGCTCAATACAATTGACGAAGTGATGCAATACAATCCCATAGCCATATTTGCTCCGGGCAACCATATATATGACTTCTTCCCTGGCGTTAAAGTACAAGTATTTCATGGATATCCCATAAATAAACGAAATGACAAAGTTGACGACCATTTCAAATTGCGTGGATGGTTTGATATATATTGCACCCAAGGAGAAAGCAGCACAATCCCTTTTATGCAATTAGAAAAGAAACACAAATATTTTAAAATTTACGAAACGGGATGGTGCAAGACCGATAATATCTCAAACCTGATATCTACTAATTCTACTCGTAAACCAACAATCTTTGTTGCTACAACTTTTTCTAAAGGGATTAGCTCTCTTGATGTATTATATCCAACCATTAAATCTTTAGTAGAAAAAAAGGACTGGAATTGGATGATTACTATGCACCCAAAACTTCAAGACAAAGAGTTGCGACAAAAATACACAGAACTATCTACCACATTTGAAAATGTCACCTACCTTCCTGTGCTTAACGGATGGGAAGAGATGAATAATAGCGATGTATTATTATGCGACAGCTCAAGTATTATCATTGAATACATGCTATTAGACAAACCGGTAGTTACTTTCCGTAACACTAATCCGGGCAAGCATTTGATTGATGTAAAGTCAGTTAACGACATTGAAGAAGCGTTAGAAACTGCGCTTTCTCGCCCTGGCTATTTAATGCAAAATGTGCGAGAATACACCCTTTTCCATGAACGTTATCGCGATGGGAAAAACTCCTCTCGCATTCTTGACGCTGTTGATGATTTTATTGAAAAACATCAAAATTCAATGGGTAGAAAACCATTGAATCTAATACGCAAACTTAAATTGCGTAAACAACTCGGTTATTGGAAATTTTAATTATTCCGGCTTGTAATCTCTATAGGGCAATTCCAAATTCAAATAATGGAAACTATGCGTTCTGCGCTTATCTTCAGGCGGAAGTTGCATATAATTACCATACTCTATTGTCAAATATTCATCGGGTTGCTCTACACCATTTAACATTACTCCCTCAAACTCAATAGGAGTCATAGCACCAAATACGCTATTAAGCATATATCTTCTTTGTCGATTATAATGCTCTGACATATATTTGGACTTTTCATAATCTGACTCCATCAATATCTTCCTCATCTGTTTATGAACAAACTTTTTAGATATTGTCTTTTGTAATAAAAGAGGGACTATAGAATTTATTCCTCGACCATGTTTATATGGATCTCGGCTCAGCAAATAAAGCATTTTATACCAGAATAAATATCGCGTAAAATGCCATTTGCGTTTTATTGTTGATTCCGGGACTCCATCTAATGGAAATATATCAATAAAAACACCCCCATCAAGTTTCCTATATGTTTTTTCTATGACTGTTGTCCGTGCATCTTGCACTTTTCCATAAGGGAGAGGATAATTACTATCATATTCAGGACACACAAACTCTAAATGGGCAGGCAGCCATTCTTTTGAGTGCTCAATAAATCGCTCATAATCAGCGCGAGGCATACCCAAGTCAATATCATCGTCCCATGGAATAAACCCCTTGTGACGAACAGCCCCCAACATTGTTCCTGAGACAAGATAATATCGCAAATTATGCTTCTTAAAAACAGAGTGTAATGTCTTTAAATTTTCTAATAAATAGAGTTGAAGTGTGCGAATATCGTAATTTGCCATTTTTACATCTCTTTTATTAATGCTTTTAAATCTGATGATGATATACCCTCTGTTCTTGGCAAGACTACTACTTTCTTATTATTCTCGTTACAATAATCTATTGCCGCCAAAAAACCGTCATGTTTTTGATCCGGGCCCAATACCAACATATCAAAATCAACATCTCTAACTATGTCTTTAACATTTTCATACACAACTACTTGATCAACATAGCGAATTGCACGAACCATATAACAACGCTCATCTGTGTTATATACAAGTTGAGCTTCCGGTTTATATTTCTTTACTACATTGGAATCTTGAACAGCAACAATTAAATAGTCCCCCAAAGATTTTGCTTTGCGGAACAACTCTACATGTCCAACATGTAATAAATCATAAACACCAACAGTTAGAACTTTTTTCATCTTTCAATATTATTGTGCAAAGATAGCAATTTATAATATTATTTAAAATAACATGAGCATGCATCGCAATCAGACACATGCTCACATTAATTATTATGAAAAGCTGTTGTTAATTATTTTTTACTTTTACTCTTGCAACTCCGCTCTCTGATATTTTGGTTTTTCCTGAAGTTGTTGCCGATATGTGAGATGCTCCACTTGCATCTGCCGATAGATTGATAATTTTCAGTTCATCAGCATCAATAGATGATGCTCCACTCGCATCAAAGTCAGCAGTTCTTGTTGCCCCTTTAATCACAGCATTTGATGCTCCACTTGCATCTACCGTTAAATCTTCACTCACTACATTCAATGTTACATGAGAAGCTCCACTAAGATCAATATCCAATTCCTTAGCATACACAACACCATTTACTTTAACGCTTGAAGCACCACTACATTCAAGATTAACATCGTCATGCTTGATATCTCCATTATATATCATTTTACAACATCCTGAAACTTCTATTTTATTTAACGGAGATTGTCCTATTACTGTGCATTTAAGTTTATGATTGATATTGTCACCATTGATGCCCAAATTCAATCGGTTATTTTTAACTTTGATTTCTATTTTATCAATAATTTCCTCGCAGACTTCATATATTACTTTATTTTCATCTCCTTGAGTATAAACGACCTCTGTTATTGCACTGGCCGATAGTGCATCAAAGTCATCAACGTTAATTGTATCTGATACCATAACATGGTTATGACATTCCGATGAAGATGAGCCACCATAAAAATTAAAATTACATGAACTTAAAGCGAAATTCGAAATAATTACACTTGCTATTAAAATTATCTTTTTCATTGGTTTATTGTTTTGGGTTATATTCTTTAGACGCAATGAGGGCTGAAATGGTTACACATCTCAGCCCTCATTTTAGTTAAAAATAGTTATTTGCTATCTAATGAACAATAATTCGCGATACTTGGGTAATGGCCACATCTCATTATCTACCATTAGTTCCAGTTTATCAATATAATCTCGTATTGTATCCATACAAGGAACAACATTATCATGATAAGCAATAGCTTTCTCTCTTTCACTTTCGATGCGGTTAGCTTTTTTGCGAGCGTCAACCATTTTCGCAACCTCAGCCTTTATCACCGCCATATATTCAGAAATTGTTTCTATGGTTACAATATCCTGTGATATTATATTCTCACCCTTTTCCTTCTCAAATAGTGTTTTTAATTTAATCACATGATCAACTAAATGCGATTGATATCGAGTCGCAATAGGGATAATGTGATTTAATGCCAAATCGCCAAGCACGCGAGCCTCTATCTGAATTTTCTTTGTGTACATCTCCCATTTAACCTCATTTCGTGCATGCAATTCTATTTCAGAGAATACTCCTGCCGATTTAAACATCTCAATAGATGATTGTTTTAAATATGCATCAAAAATCTTGGGAACATTAGTTTCGCAATCGAGACCTCGGCGAGCAGCCTCATCTTTCCATTCATCGCTATAACCATTCCCATCAAAATGAATGGCTTTTGATTGTACGATTAAAATTTTAATCTCTTCCAATAGAGCGTGTTGCAATGATTCTCCTCGTTTAATACGAGCATCTACTTTTGTTTTAAATTCAGCCAACTGCTCTGCAACAGCTGCATTCAACGCAATCATCGCTGATGCACAATTAGCCGATGAGCCCACTGCTCGGAACTCAAATCTATTACC
>JAFXGB010000253.1 GCA_017520235.1 Muribaculaceae bacterium
AAAGTTTTGGTGCGAGAGTAACTCAAGCAACAATGCAGGCACTTGAGGCACACGAGCCTCATAATATGTCTTATCCCACATTGCACGGCGAGTCCAACGTGGTTCATAATTTGCACGGATATCACCTACGATGTTTGTGGCTATACTATCGGTCAACATGCGTGAAGCATATCGAGGAGTTCCATTAGCATATTTTCCTCCATTATCGCTATAATAAATGCTCAATGTACCGATGATTGAATCATTCATTGTTGTACCGGCATCGGTGTGGAACGCAAGCGACAAATCGATAGGGATATTCAATCCTTGGTGATTTGGCAACATTGACGAACCTCCGGTCAAATAATTCACCCATGCTCCACGAGCTTTATAGTCGTCGGTATAGTCATTTACATTGTCCGATGGAGTGTAGATTGAATCGGGAACACCGGCCCATTGCATCCAATAGCGAGCAGCTTCGGTAAATCGTGGATATTCACTTTTTACATACTCATAGTTAATTCCGGGCTCGCCACCCTCTTTAACTTTACGAGCCACATTTCCCATACCTCCGCCAATCTTTACGGCATCGGCTGTTACTACAGATCCTTCTACCGCTGAGGTATTAACAAGTTCAATTACCGGTGCGCCTTCACCCTTTACATCAAAGCTGAAGTGTCCGAGATAAATCCATGTGCCACCACCCATTTGTTGATTCACTTTAAACTCCTTCACTCCGCTGCGAGAATGAATGCGATAAGTGGCATCGGGTGCGCTGTTGGGCAATGTTGCATACGACACATAGACAGCATATTTTCCTGCTTTAGGCAAATTAGGAGTCCATGTAGCAGTAGATGCGTTTTCACCCTGTTTCACAGTTGTGACCACTCTCACCTTACCTTCGGCAAACGGATTATCTCCATTTTCAAGAACTGCCTTGTTATAGGCAAATCCTTTCGCGTCGGCATCGGTCCATGATTGTGAACCAACATTTTCAGCATAAGATGTTTGAGCATATCCACCATCACGGTCAACAATCACCTCATTGGTATTTATGTCGCGTTCACGTGGACTCATCACATATGCTCCTGCATTTTCAAGCATTGGCATCAAGAAAGGCACAACGTAACTTTGTGTGTAAAGATCTTCGACGGTTTCAAAAATACGTGCACGCTGCCACTCCCAACGGTTTAGCTTTGGTTCGAAATACCACCCATGGCTTTGCCACATAGCGATATTATTACCATCTAATCCCGAAGGTGCTTCCACGCCCTCAACGGGTGTAATGAAGCGATTTTCCTCGGTAGGTGCATTTACCTGTTCATAAGAGACTGTTAAAAAATCATCGAGATTGTGTTTTCCAGCATATATAGTTACATCATAGTCCTTACATTTATCGCCTACTGTAGTCAATACAGCGCTTTTCATATTTTTGAGAGCTATCGAATCAATCGAATGATAGCCTACCATATCATTACACTTGACTGTAACAACCTTTTTAGCTTTGTTAATCGACACCAATTCAACTTTAAAAGCCCCCACATTGG
>JAFXGB010000254.1 GCA_017520235.1 Muribaculaceae bacterium
ACCACCGCGAGTGTCGCCATCAAGTTTTGTCAATACGACACCATCAAAATCAAGACGATCGTTAAATTCTTTAGCCGTATTAACAGCGTCTTGACCTGTCATTGAGTCAACAACAAATAAGGTCTCGTTTGGTTTAATCGCTTTTTTGATAGCCTCAATTTCGTTCATCATCTGTTCGTCAACAGCCAAGCGACCGGCGGTATCGACGATTACAAGATCAAGATGATTAGATTTGGCATATTGAATAGCGTTTTGTGCAATTTGTACAGGATTGTTATTGCCCTCCTCAGTATAGACGGGAACTTCGATTTGAGATCCGAGAACTTTTAACTGTTCAATAGCTGCAGGACGATATACGTCACAAGCAACAAGCAATGGGCGTTTTGCTTTTTCGCTCTTTAATTTTTTAGCAATTTTACCGGAGAAAGTAGTTTTACCAGATCCTTGCAACCCAGATATAAGGATTACTGTAGGGTTACCTGAAAGGTTGATTTGAGCAGTTTCACCACCCATCAATTGAGTCAATTCGTCATGGACGATTTTTACCATTAATTCACTTGGCTTAATGGCATTGATCACGTTTTGCCCAAGCGCTTTAGACTTAACGGTATCAGTAAATTGTTTGGCTACTTTATAGTTAACGTCGGCATCGAGAAGTGCGCGACGCACATCTTTGAGTGTTTCGGCAACGTTAATCTCGGTTATTTTTCCTTGACCTTTAAGAAGTTTAAAACTCCGTTCCAGTCTTTCACTTAAATTTTCAAACATATATTTAGTCTATTCTTTTATTTTACAAGTTTGTTAGTCGCTGTGTCGGGAAATATTACCCATGGCTTAAATGTTTTTGCTTCTTCAAATGGCATTGTCGTATAGCTCATGATGATAACAATATCGCCTTTTTGGACTTTGCGGGCAGCAGCACCATTTAAGCATATCACTCCGGAACCGCGTTCCCCTTTGATTACATATGTGTCAAAACGCTCGCCGTTATTGTTGTTAACGATATATACACGTTCACCGGCTATAATGTTGGCTGCATCCATTAAATCCTCATCGATGGTAATACTGCCTATATAGTTCAAATCGGCTTCTGTTACTGTAACTCGATGAATTTTTGATTTCACCACTTCGATTTGCATCATTATCTTATGTATTTAATATTATCAATAAGGCGCACATCGCCACAATATACAGTAATACATCCTACTGCCAATTGTGCGTCATTCCAATCGTTGATAGGTTGCATCGTTGCTGCATTAACAATTTCGTAATACTCAACCTCCATTTGAGGGAATGCATTTATTTTGTCGATTACATATTGTTTGGTTTCAGCAACAGAGTGGGAGAGGGAGTAATCGAGGCTTGCATTTAATGTGCGAGCAATGTTTGGCGCAATTGAGCGTTGTTCAGGAGTCAATCTTACATTGCGGCTACTCATTGCGAGCCCATCATCTTCACGTTTGATAGGGCAGTCGATAATATCTAAGTTAAAGCCTTCGAGTTCTACCATGCGACGAATTACGGCAATTTGCTGGAAGTCTTTTTCTCCAAAGTAGGCACGATTAGGTTCAACCATGCTGAATAGCTTGCTTACGATTTGAGCAACGCCATTGAAATGTCCGGGACGCATGGGCCCTTCCATAACATCAGCGACCGGTCCGAGATCAAAAACACGATTATCAGGTTCGGGATATATCTCCTCAACCGATGGTATAAATGCATAGTCAACACCTGCTGAAATCAGTTTTTCACAATCAGCATCTTCTGTGCGCGGATAAGTGCGCAAATCATCGGGATTGTTAAACTGAGTGGGGTTGACAAAAACACTCACTACAACTATGTCGTTATTGGCGCGTGCGCGGTCAATCAATGATATGTGACCAGCATGTAGAGCACCCATTGTAGGCACTAAGCCAATGGAATGTCTGAGGGCTTTTTCCTCAGTGATTTTTTGCTTTAGCTCAGCGACAGTACGTATTACTTTCATTGTTATTAAATGTAATATACGGAATTTGATGCAAAATTACGCAATTAATCGCTGATTAACAAAGTTAATCGACGATTTGTTTATAATACAAACACATGTTTCGTATCAGTATTGGAAAGCAATTGAGTTGATATGAAAAATAAGAGAGAATAACACTATTCTCTCTTATTTTGATATTACTAATAGTTACTGTTTTTATGATAGAGCTTCTATGTTGCGAGGGTTAAGAAGTTGTTTCCCCTCAGGAGTGTACATATACTCAATGCGATCAGCATATGCTTTTTCGATTTTTCCTCTCACCATCTTCATTGTGCTATTAATCATTTGATTTTGTTCGCTAAAAGGCTCTGCAAGCACAGCGAAGCATGTTGGTAACCATCGATGAGGGAACATCGTTTCATATGCACCACCTTTTGTAAACATTGCAACATCGGTATTGATGAGTTTCAATGCTTCAATGCGACCATCTTCAGTGTTTAGTGTAAGTCCTTTTTCGCTAAGAGTACGTTTTAGGTAATCTTTATTGGGAACAATTAGCGCAGTAGTGTATTGTGACTGGTTGTTATAAAGCATTATCTGGTCAATAGAAGGAGCGAGTTGTACCATTGCTTCCTCAATGCCTTCAGGGCTATATTTCTCACCGTCGCTTGAGATAAGAAGACTTTTAAAACGCCCTTTCACATAAAGAAGCCCTTCTTCAGTCATATACCCAAGGTCTCCGGTATAGAGATAGCCATTACGAATAGTTTCAGCTGTAGATTCAGGATTTTTCCAATATCCTGCCATTACATTTTCCCCTTTAACAACGATTTCACCCATCTGACCAAGAGGCAATTCATTGCCATTGTCATCGCATATTTTTAGGTCAATAGGTTGTACAAGCTTGCCACTTGAGCCGAAACGATATTTAGTAGGACCATTAGATGATAATACAGGGGTAGCTTCTGATAAACCATATCCTTGATACATGGGCATTCCCACACCCACATAGAATTTTTGAAGGTCTTTGTCAAGTAATGCACCACCACCAATGAAGAAGCGCATTTCTCCACCGAAGTTCTCACGCACTTTTGAGAAAATCAACTTGTCGAATAACGAAACGAGTGGTTTCAAGAAAATACGCACACCTTTGCTGTCGAGGTTGCTATCTCCGTAGTAAATTTGTTTCACTTTCAATCCCCAATTAAAGAGTCGCTCGGTTGTTTTGCCTTTTGCGCGAATTGCTTGTTCAATATTCTTTTTGAACGTTTTAGCAAGGGCAGGAACGCTAAGAATGAAATGAGGTTTAACCTCTTTAATGTTTAGAGGAATGTTTTTGAGTGATTCAAGGGGAGTCCTTCCCACTTGTACAGTGGCAGCAGTTGCTCCTTGAGCCATCATGATATAGAAGCCTACAACATGGGCAAAGCAGTGGTCAAGAGGAAGAATGATAAGAGTGCGCCATGTTTCGTCAATATCCACGAGAGTGAGTGATTGTTCAACATTGGCAGTATAGTTGCGGTGGGTGAGTACCACACCTTTGGGATCGGCAGTTGTGCCACTTGTGTATGTGATTGTGGCATAATCATCATTTTGGATAGATTGGGCAACACTCAAGAACTCATCCATAGAGTGTGAAGCAAGGAATTCATCTCCCATCTTTAACACCTCTTCAAGTGAAATTTCTTTGTTTTCGTAGCTTTCAATCTTGTCAAATACAATTACATATTTCACATCGGGGAGCTCATCTTTGATAGCACGCACCTTCTTTAATTGAGTGCCTGATACCATGATATATTTTACATCGCCATGAGAGAGGCGGAACATAAGGTCATTTCTCTCCTCTAGTTTTATAGATAGAGGAACATTCACAGCACCGGCATAGAACATCGCAAGTTCACCAATAATCCACATGTTGCGACCTTCGCTTAAAAGAGCCATATTATCACCTTTTTTTACGCCGAGAGCTTGCAATCCGGCACCAAGGCGATATACTTGTTCTTTTACTTGGGCATAGGTAGTTGGCTCAAATTTTTTCGCTGTTTTTTCTAAGAGGAAAGTGTTATTTGGATAACGACTAACAGAAGTTTCAAATAGATCAACAATAGTTTTTTTCATATAATTGAATAAGGTTAATATAATTTTAAAAGTAACTCATAATTGGTTTGCTACAGAAAGCCCCCAATCAGGAATAAATGAAAACATTCGGCTCGCATTTGTTGCAAACTAACAACACTACAAAATTATGAATTATTTGGCTATAATACAATGCTATGTTTTTGTTTTCTCCTTGATGGGTATTTTAAGTTTCATATGAATTCTACCCCCCCCCAAAAAAAAATAACGCAGAGATACGGTATTATAAAACTTACTTTTTAATCATTTTATATATTGGAACAACTAATCTACTTTTGGCGTTAATTCCCAATGGTCAGAAGCCGGAGGAAAATGATTCCCATCTCCGGATTCCCCTAATATAAAATGGCATCCAAATCGTCGACCTGTTTCTAATGCTTTAGCCATTGATTTTATGACTTTACTTTTTTTTAATACCCTAGTTCTATAGCATTTATTGCATTCATACTATGAATATCCATTATCCGATATTCGTTACTATTGGTTTCTTTTGTACAATATTCATCACAAAAAAAGGACAATATCTCGTCTTCTGTTAATTCGCTTACACGTGTTTTACCTTGTAGTGATAAATATTTCTCAACTAACTTTTTCATTTCTTTCTAAACCATTTCTTATACAACTCGTTCATTCCCTCATACAAAGATGGCATAATTTTTTTGAAAAAGCTATTGCCTTGCCAATAATTTTCTGCTGCGTGAGCTATAAACTGCACATCGGTAATCACATCGTTGTCATTGCCGCGATTACCCTCATATTCCCACCATTTCTCCTCGCTCTTGATAATGGGTACAACATAGCACAAATCATTGGGGTACCACCCCACCCATTTAAAACTCTTAGGATAACTACCTTTCAAATCATCGCATATATCATGGCATGGATGTGAATGACTTAACTTGATTTGTGATTTCGGCATAAAAGTGTATCTTTGTGAGGAAATTGATTGACGATGGAACAAGAATATGCTTCGACATTGTTGGAAAATGCGGTAAGTGAGTTGTCTCGCTTGCCTGGAATAGGTCGCAAGACTGCATTGAGGCTTGCTCTCCACATTTTGCGTCAAGAGGAGCGCATGGGAGTGTCTCTTGGTGAGGCTATCATTAAGTTGCGTCAAGGTGTAAAATATTGTAAGACTTGTCACAATATTTCAGAAACAGATAAGTGCCCGATATGTGCTAATCCTGCTCGTGATGCGTCAATGGTGTGTGTCGTTGAGAGTGTTAAAGATGTTATGAGTTTTGAAAACACTCGTCAATACATGGGGCTTTATCATGTGTTGGGTGGGGTGATTTCTCCTATGGATGGAGTTGGCCCTGATCAATTAGAAATAGATTCTCTAGTTGAAAGAATCAAGAATAATGAGGTAAAAGAGGTTATTCTTGCTTTAAGTGCAACGATGGAGGGAGAGACTACTAATTTTTATATCTATCGCAAACTTGGTGGATTGCCCGTGAAGATAACTCAACTTGCTCGCGGAGTGTCGGTTGGAAACGAGATTGAATATACCGATGAGGTTACGCTCGGTCGCTCATTGCTTAATCGCACATTGTTTAGTGATTCATTTAATAATGTATAGATGCTGATGTTGAATGATGGCAAGATAAAGTTGAGAGCATTGGAGCCTACTGATTTAGATGTTTTGTATCGTTGGGAGAATGATGCATCGTTGTGGTCGGTGGGGTGTGCTATAGCTCCGTTCTCGCGAAAACAATTGTGGGATTATATAGAGACTTATGATGGCGATATTTATCGTTCTAATCAATTACGTTTTATTATAGAAGATTGCGAGTTGTGTCAAGCTGTGGGAACATTAGATTTATACGATTTTGACGCGGTTAACCGACGTGCGTTTGTGGGGATTTTAATCGATGCTGAGTGTGGACACAGAGGGTATGCTACGCGTGCATTGGCTTTGCTATGGGAGTATGTGCGTGAACGTATAGGTATGCATCAACTTGTTGCTATTGTTCCGATGGAGAATGTATATAGTATGAAGCTATTTGAAAAGTGTGGCTATAAGAAGACAGCAACATTGCAATCGTGGGTGAGAGTGGGCTCTGAATATAAAGATGCAGTTCTTTTTCAACTTATTTCATAATAGATTTTTAATTATTATTGGCATTTTTTGGGTGATAAAGCCATCCTCTATAGGGTTTACCCATTGAGTGAACAATGGTGTGCCAATAGCTATCGTTGTGTGTTTTTATTATATCAGAAGTATTTGATGGTGTTGTTACTGCCCATACATTTTTGCGAAGTTCTGACTTTAATTGTCCTATGTCCCATCCACTATATCCGATGAAAAATTTGATAAATCCTTCAGTGGGATAGCCTGAATTGATGTATTTAATAACTGCATTAAAATCTCCACCAACATATAATCCAGGAATAATTTCGTGAGAGTTGGAGATGATGTTGCCAAGTGAATGGATGTAAAAGAGTCTGTCTTCCGACATTGGACCTCCGCAATATACCGGGATAGGGGTTTTACAAGAAATTTCAGCGATGAAAGATTGGAGGTTGTGTTGAGTTTTATTGTTAAGAATAAACCCCATTGTTGTTTTGTTGTCGTCGTATTCGGTGAGGAAAATTACGGCATGATTAAAATAGTCATCATTCAAGAGCGGCTCAGCTACAAGCAACGCTCCTTGGAATGGAGCGTTGCTACTGATGTCAATATTGAAAAGGAATGAAGATATTTTATCCATTATTCTTGTTCGGCAAGGTATTTTTCTACATCAAGTGCTGCACGACAGCCCATGCCAGCAGCTGAGATGGCTTGACGATAACGAGGATCGGCAACATCACCTGCGGCAAAAACGCCAGGGATGTTTGTTGCAGATGTAGGCCCTTCAAGTTTAATATAGCCTGTTTCATCAAGGTTGATGAAATCACGGAAAATATCAGTATTGGGTTTGTGGCCAATCGCAAGGAAGAAACCATCAATTGTAATGTCAAATTCACGTTCTTTATCAGTGCCTTTGTGTTCAACGAGGTGTGCTCCTTCAAGGAATTCTTCACCGTACAGACCAAGTGTGTTAGTGTTGAAAAGCACTTCAATGTTTTCTTTATCAAATACACGTTTTTGCATTACTTGAGATGCACGCAAGTAGTCTTTGCGCACAATCATATATACTTTTGATGCAAGATTGCTGAGATATAGAGCTTCTTCACAAGCAGTATCCCCACCGCCTACTACAGCTACAGTTTTCTTGCGATAGAAGAATCCGTCGCATGTAGCGCAAGCTGAAACTCCTAGCCCATTGTATTTCTTCTCATCAGGGAGACCAAGATATTTGGCTGATGCACCTGTTGCGATAATAATAGTATCAGCTTTAATTACTGAGCCATCTTCAATTGTTGCCTCAAATGGCTTTTTGTTGAAATCAACACTTGTAACTAATCCAGCGCGCATATCAGTACCAAAACGTTCAGCTTGCCGGCGAAGGTCCTCCATTAGTTGAGGACCTGTTACCCCTTCAGGGTATCCAGGGAAGTTTTCTACTTCAGTCGTAATAGTTAGTTGTCCTCCTGGTTGCAAACCTTCATAAAGAATAGGGGATAGGTTAGCACGAGAAGTATATATTGCGGCAGTGTAACCGGCAGGTCCTGAGCCTATAATGAGGCATTTAGTTTTGTTTTCGCTCATGAGTATATGTTTTTATCTTAAATCTATAATTTCAGCATTTGGATATTTCTTATTGTCAAAAACAAAAGTTTGATGAGAAACTGATTTAATGGCTTTTATATTTTTTGTCTTAATTGTAATAATGTTGTTGTCTATTGTTAGTGCAATTTCAGTAGGATACAATGTTGATGCATTTAATGTTATAACGGCTTTGCTGATAGACGTATTTCCTGATTTTAATGGCGTTAGTTGTATACGATATATACTATTTGCGGATTTTAATAATGTTGCATTATATTGATTACGAAAAGAGTTTATAATAGCAAATGGATTGACTTGTTGTAGTTCCTCAACAGTGGGTTCGGTGATGTTAACTTCATTGGTCTCTGTTGAATATGTCCATTGAGTGCGCCCATCATACCATATGGACAATTGGGTGGTTGAAAGAAAGAATTTATCGCCATATATTTTTATCTCTCCTTCAGAAGAGTTTCCCACCCCAGATAATGTAAATTGAGATGAAATACACTCATCTTTTTGATATTTCTCTGATGCGTTACTCAAAATTTCATTTGCTGTAATGGCGCAAATATTATTTGTGCTGATAAATACAAATGAGAGAAATATTATATAGCTAATTATCTTTTGTTTCATATTAAAACAACTAATTAAACGATATATTGTTTTATGCCATTTCGAGAATTCTTTCAAGTTGAAGAGAATCAACTAATACTTGACGAGGTTTCCCTCCTTGAGCAGGTCCTACAATACCGGCAGCCTCCATCTGATCCATTATGCGACCAGCTCTGTTATACCCGATCTTATAAGCACGTTGTAATGAAGAGGTAGATGCCGTTTGAGAATTAATAATAGAACGTGCTGCATCTTCAAATAATGGATCTCTATCGGTTATATTGCCTATTCCCCCCCCCTCAGCAGCTTCCGGTATATATTCCGGCAACATGTAGGCTTCTTCATAACCGATTTGTTCATCTATACTATCGCATATAGCTTCAACTTCATCGGTACTGATAAATGCACATTGAACACGATCCATTTCTCCATCACGAGAGAATAGCAAATCGCCTTTGCCTATTAGTTGGTTTGCTCCTGTGCGGTCGAGGATAGTGCGAGAGTCAACCATTTGGCTGACGCGGAATGCAATGCGACCAGGGAAATTCGCTTTAATGATACCGGTAATAACATTGGTAGAAGGCCGTTGTGTCGCTATAATCATGTGCATACCTACTGCACGTGCTTTTTGTGCAATGCGGGCAATCGGAGTTTCGACTTCTTTGCCTGCAGTCATAATCAAATCTGCAAATTCGTCAACAATAACCACGATATAAGGTAGATAACGATGTCCTTTTTCTGGATTAAGACGATGATTAGTAAATTTATTGTTGTATTCTTTTATAGAACGGACATTAGCATCTTTTAATAAAGAATATCTGTTGTCCATTTCTACGCAAAGAGAGTTGAGCGTGGCAACTACTTTGTTAGGATCTGTAATAATTGCATCCTCTTCTTCTGGTAATTTAGCAAGGAAATGGCGCTCCAGTTTGCTGTATAAACTGAATTCCACCATTTTAGGATCTATAAGAACAAATTTCAATTCCGCCGGATGCTTTTTGTATAATAAAGAAGCAATTATAGCATTCAAACCTACAGATTTACCCATACCTGTTGCTCCGGCAACAAGTAAGTGTGGCATTTTTGCAAGGTCAGCAACAAATACTTCATTTGAAATAGTTGCCCCCATAGCCATTGGCAAGTCCGCTTTTGTTTCTTGATATTTTTTAGATGAAATAATTGAACGCATTGAAACTATTTGTGGCTCTTTATTGGGCACTTCAATTCCGATTGTTCCTTTGCCAGGAATAGGTGCAATAATGCGAATTCCTAATGCCGCTAAACTGAGAGCTATATCGTCTTCTAGACGCTTGATTTTTGCAATGCGCACACCCTCAGCAGGGATAATTTCATATAATGTTACTGTAGGACCTACTGTTGCTTCAATATGAGATATTGCTATGCCATAGTCGTTTAGCGTTTTTGTAATACGCTCTTTATTCTCTTCTTGTTCTTTTTGGTCAACACTGTATTCAGTTACTTTATGTTCAATCAACAAATCAATAGAAGGGAATCGATAGCGAGATAATTCAGCAGTTGGATCATATACATCTTCTGTAATCTGCTCTGCTTCTTCGATTTCCGGTTTTATGATAGTCAATGTAGGATCATTAGAGTCAATATTATCAACGTTTTCTGGAATAATGTCTATTTCATCGATTTCTTCGGCATTTGATTTAAATTCAGTGCTGACAGTTTCTTTTTCTTCAAAATCAACAAGTGTAGGATTTGCAATTGGAGAGTTATCTGATTCTATTTCAGATGTATAATTATCGTTTTGTTCTGACTCTTTGCGAATTCGAGCTTGTCTATTTAGTATTGCCTTCTTAGAATATATAATTAAAGCTCTGATTTCATTAAAAAAGATTAAAGCTACAATTGTCAGTAGAATGATATTAACGCCTAATGCTCCCCATATATCAGTTGTTCGTAATAGGAAATCATTGACAAAATGACCATGTTCCCCTCCCCAATAAATATAAGAATTACTATTGAATGTAATGAGATCTGTTACAATAGAAAGAGTAATTGAAATGATAATACACTTAAAAGTAAATGACCAAAATCTAATCTTATATATTTTTAAAAGGGAAAGACCTATAGTTGCTAAATAGAAGATGAGTACTAATGCTCCAATTCCAAGTCCTTGAGTTATTAAAGAATGAGAAAGAACAGCACCAAATGGACCACCTGCATTTTGTATCGATTGATCTTGTTGAGATAATTCGCTGATGGAATTGTGTAAAACACGACTTTGATCAATATCACCAACAGAAAAATAC
Organism: Muribaculaceae bacterium; assembly: GCA_017520235.1. GTDB lineage: Bacteria > Bacteroidota > Bacteroidia > Bacteroidales > Muribaculaceae > RGIG4079. Next base: position 10,649 of record JAFXGB010000254.1, read on the forward strand.
GAGATAGAAATAATAAGGAGATATACTGCACATATGAGTAAGATTACTCCCATTAATATGTGTGTACGTTTATCTTTGAAAAAACTAAATATATTAGTCTTTTCAGTATTATTATCCTTTCCCGAACGATTTCGCTTGCCTTTTCTTGTTTGGGCTTGTTCTTGTAGGCTATCGGGATCGAAATTATCTGTTGAGATATTTAATGAATTCATATGTGCTAATTGTGATAGTATAAATTAAAGATTGTGCAAAGCTTCTATTGTTGCAATTGGATCTTGTGCCGAAAAAACAAAATTTCCAGCAACGAGTATGTCTGCACCGGCTTTGGATAATAGAGCACCTGTTTCTAAGTTTACTCCTCCATCAACTTCAATTAGTGCATTAGAGCCACTTTGAGTAATTAATTCTCTTAACTGACGAACTTTTTTTAATGAATTAGGAATGAATGATTGTCCTCCAAATCCTGGGTTAACTGACATGAGCAACACCATGTCTACTTCGGTTATGATATCTTCAAGCATATTTACAGGAGTGGCAGGATTTAGTGTTACTGCTGCTTTCATTCCTGCTTGTTTGATTTGTTGAATTGTACGATGAAGATGTGGACACACTTCATAGTGAACATTCATTATTTCAGCTCCACAGTCACGTACTTGCGATACGTATTTTTGAGGCTCTACTATCATTAAATGAACGTCAAGAGGCTTTTGCGCTGTTTTTTGAACAGCTTTTATTACAGGAAATCCAAATGAAATATTGGGGACAAAAACACCGTCCATTACATCAAGGTGAATCATGTCAGCGACACTTGCGTTGAGCATTTCAACGTCGCGTTGTATATTACCGAAATCGGCGGATAGTAATGATGGAGATACTTGCATAATAGTCTATTTTGTTGATGAGTGTTTTGGTTTTATTAAATTCCAAATTATAAATATAATACAAATACCTCCAATCGCTAAACCTGCATATGTGAGATAATGATTATATTCTTCTATTTTAGATAGTAATTGCTCTTTTGTCTCAATTCCGGGGATTGTTGTTAATAGGTACCCAACAGCAGCAAGAGCGATGTTCCAAATTAAGGCACCTAAGGTTGTAAATATTGTGAATTTATTAAAATTCATGCGTGCTAACCCTGCTGGAATAGAAATTAATTGTCTAATACCGGGAATTAGTCGCCCGATGAATGTAGAAAGTGCACCTTTTTTATCAAAATATTGCTCGGCTTTTTCTACTTTTGTTTTGTCAAGGAGTAATATATGACCTAAACGGCTATCAACAAATCGATATATGATGGGGCGACCTAACCATAATGCAAGATAGTAATTAATATATGCGCCAACGAGAGCTCCTGCTGTTGCAACAAGAATTATCATATATATATTCATATCAGCATTTGCTTGTAGTGCTAAATAAGCTGCAGGGGGTACTACCAATTCAGATGGGAATGGGATAAAAGAGCTTTCTATAATCATAAAAATAAAAACAAACCAATAATTGGCATTTTCACAAAACCAATTAAAGAAATCAGTAGCCCATCCGGCAGAATCAAGTAAAATAAAATCTAACATATTAAACATTATAAATTATTGACAAAGTTACGACCTTTAAACAGAGAAAACAAATACTTTTATATAATTACTTGTTATAAAATTCCAATAGAAGAGAACATCTCTTTATAAAATTGTGCTTTCTATTCAATTGCAAGAGGATAGGCACGTGATGTTGATGGCATTCTGAATATTTTTATTTCTTTTCCATTAATTGATGTTTTTGAGTAATCACCGATATTAGGGATAGAGGTATTTGTTAGTTGTGCAATTACTTGTGCCGCTTTCTCGCCTGTGGATATAATTGCACTACAATCCGGTATCTGTTTTAATGTCTCTATCAAGGGAAGAGGCTTGACTATTTCAAGATGTTTGTCAGATGCGTTATCTTTTAACCGTTTGACTTCTAAAGCAGAGTCTCCAATAGCAATGCTTTTTTCAGTTAGAAAATACTTAATCTTGTTGATATTGAATCGTTTTAATGTATTATCGATGAAATGATTTTTGTCGTTGAAAAAAATCAAACCCATTATTCTCCAAAAATCATTAATGAAATTGGGATAATAGAATTCCATTGACCATTTGTTTGGCTTAGGTGGGAATGTGCCGAGGATTAGTATTTTTGCATTGTCGGGGATATATAGAGCCCATGGATGCAGTTCAATATTAATGTTGCGTAGAGTCATAATAATGCAAATATAATATTTTTCAAACATTATTTGAATATGTTTGCTACTAATTGGTAAAAATGTGTAATTTTGTAATTTAATTAGAAATGTTATAGATATGAAACAC
>JAFXGB010000255.1 GCA_017520235.1 Muribaculaceae bacterium
AAAAACTAAGGTGAAATTCACACAGGGTGATGCCTTGAATATGAATGTGACACAGCCTAATTATTACGATATCATAGTGAGTAATCCTCCATACATAGCCGACAAAGAACGTGAAGAGATGGAACCGACAGTTCTTGACTATGAACCGTCGACAGCATTGTTTGTGCGCGATGATGATCCGATAAAGTTCTACACTGCGATAGCAAAGTGGGGGATAGGTGCATTAAAAAATAAAGGAAAAATTTATTTTGAAATCAATCCTATATATGCCACTGAAATGATTGAAATGATGCGGGAATTAAACTATGAAGAGGTTCTCGTAACTAAAGATATGTATGGCCGTGATAGATTCCTATCGGCCACAAAGGGTGAATAAAAATGAGTGAAATACCCCAAAAGAAAAAGATGAAGCCGCAGGTGGCATTGATGAGATTGGAGGCATAGTGCGCCCAATCCGAGCAATGTAGCTGTGATGTGCGACAAAAGTTATATCGTTGGGGTGTGTCATCGAGAGATAGCGAAAAGATTGTAAAGCAATTAATCGATAATCGTTTTATTGATGATGAACGGTTTGCAATAGCATATTGTAGAGATAAGTATCGATTTAATCATTGGGGGCGGGTGAAGATTGTGTATGGGTTGCAAGCAAAGAGAATCTCGTCGGCTCATATCCAAAAGGCGTTGACTGCCATTGATGCAGAAGAGTATAGTGATATCCTCAAAAATCTTATTCGCTCTAAAGCTAAAACGATAAAAGATGTGGATAGCTACGAGGGGCGTACAAAATTGTTTCGATATGCTGTGTCGCGAGGGTTTGAATCAGAGCTGATCGCTAATATAATAAAAGACCGAAGCCTATGGCTATGCGACAAATAAAAGAATGGTGCGATGATGCGCTAAGGGTAGTTTTCCCCTTAGTGTGTGAGGTGTGTGGCCGGTCATTGTCGCGTGGAGAAGACTCTATTTGCTTGCATTGCAAAATGGAGATGCCTCGCACTCGATTGCATTTAGAAGAGTTTAATGCCATTCATCAACGACTTGCAGGCAGAGCTCCGATTGATAAAGCCGGAGGATATATTTATTATTATCGTGATAGTGATTTCGCTCGAATGATTCAACGCGCAAAGTATAATAATCGACCCAATATCATGTCGCAATTGACTACGTGTTATGTTGCAGAGATTTTAGAAGACGGATTTTTTGAAGGGATTGATTTTGTTCAGCCTGTGCCTATGCATTGGTTTAAAAAGATACGTCGAGGATATAATCAAAGTGAGGTTATAGCTCGCGCAATAAACAAAGCGATTGGTATAAAACAATGTAATTGTTTGACGAAAGTGCGTCAACGAGGCACACAAACACGCAAAGGGCGTTTTGCACGATGGTTAAATATTCGAAACGCATATAGAGTTAAAAATATAGATATGTTACGCGATAAGCATGTGTTATTGGTCGATGATGTAGTTACAACAGGAGCAACTATGTTGGCTTGTTGTGAGGCAATACATGAGGCATCACCAACAACTCGCATTAGTGTGTTGTCGCTTGGTGTTACGCACCTTC
>JAFXGB010000256.1 GCA_017520235.1 Muribaculaceae bacterium
AGTATCAGACAAAGCAACTGCTTGTCCTAACTGTGGTTGCCCTATAGAAACTCAACTCCCCCCTCCAATATCCGAACCGGAAGAACCTCAACAAGCACAAACAACTCCACCACAACCTACACCGCAGATTGGTGTCTTTGACAACGGGCCAAGTGGTAAAAGTCGTGGCGTAGCAGCTCTATTCGCATTCTTCCTTGGTTGCTTTGGTGTACACTATTTCTATGTAGGCAAAATCGGAGCAGGCATTCTATTCCTCGTTTGCTCATTAGTATTCTGTTGGACAATACTGATTCCTTTAGCAATCAGCGTAATATGTATTATTCAAACAATCCGTCTATTCATCATGACACACGACGAATTTGAACAAACATATGTCAACAGCAACACCTTCATGCCCATTTAAAAACGATGAAAAAAGTTATTGAAACATTACGTCTATTACATGGCAAGGAGAAAGTAAAAGTATTGTTTGTATGCTTGGGAAATATCTGCAGGTCGCCAGCGGCGGAGGGCGTATTTCGTAACATCGTTGAGGAGAATAACGATGCCGATAATTGGGAAATAGACTCTGCTGGGACTGGTCGTTACCACATAGGCGATTTGCCCGATAACCGCATGCGCATTCATGCTCGCCGTCGTGGATTGGAGCTAACACATCGTTGCCGACAGGTGTGCTACGATGATTTTAAAACCTTTGATATCATCATTCCCATGGACGCCTCAAACGAAGCTAATCTGCGTCGTTTAGCTCTAACTGATGGAGATGAAGCCAAGATTGTCCCCATAGCGCGATTTGTCGATATGACTTTCCGTTATGACCACATTCCCGACCCTTACTACGAAGGAGCTGAAGGGTTTGAACTCGTCCTCGACCTTCTTCAAAATGGTTGTGCCAATCTATATCATCAAATTACAAATAAATAATTCATGATGCGTACTTTTTTAACGATATCAGCTATTCTCGTGACTATAATATCCAATGCTATGCCTACACTAAAATGGCAATCGCTCGGCAACTGTTCCGATGAAAATGGAGCTTACTACATTCAACGACTCTCCATTAATGGCTCTACCGGTGTGGAGCGACTATGCTTCAACCAATTTGCGCGCAAGATGCATACATTGACCGATGGCGATACAATTAACGAAATCATTCCCGGATATTACTACTTGACAAGCCCTCGTTTTGGCGAGGATAGTGTTGTTATCGATATTCGCACTCGCGGACAACTTAACAATGTAAGCTACCGCCCCGACGGTTTCCATGCTGTAATGAAAGATGGGAAGGTCATTCCTGTCGAATTCACTTATGAATCGATCTCTTCATCTCCCGAAATGTGGCAACAGAATGGGAAAGACCGCATGCCCTATGGCGATGCCATATATAAATTTAACGAGACATTAAAAACAAATGATAAACTCGGCGCATTTGACATTATCCCCTCTTTCAAAAGTGTAACGCCCACAAAGAAAGGATATTGCCAACAAGCGATAAACCCAATCGTAAAACATATCACTCACGATAATTACGAATTCTATCGCATTACTATCAACACCGATAACGCTATTATTGAAGCTGCTTCAGAGCAAGCCGAAAAGATGGCTCGCATGGCATTGATGAAACTTTGGCATCGCAACAACGGGAAAATCCCCACTGCCATTATCGAAGATTATCCCGACTTCCATTATCGTGGCGTCTTGATTGACATCTCTCGTAACAATCAACCTCTTGAAACGCTTGAAAACATTGCCTTCAAATTAGCACAATATCGCATGAACAAGCTTCATTTCCATTTTTGTGATGATGAGGCATGGCGTCTTGAAATACCTTCATTCCCTGAGTTGACACAAATAGGTTCTCGACGCGGATATACCCTCGACGAAAAAGAATACCTTGTTCAAATCTTTGCCGGCAATGGTAATCCAGATGAAACAAAAGGAACATCAAACGGTTATATCACTCGCCAACAATTTGTCGAATTCTTAAAGAAATGTAATGCACTCGGCATTGATGTCATTCCTGAAATTGAATCTCCAGGACATGCTCGTGCCGCAATAAAAGCTATGGAAGCAAGATATCGACGCACAGAAGACCCAATATACCGATTAATAGAAGATGGCGACTCTTCTAAATACACATCGGCACAAGCATTCCATGACAACGTAATGAATCCTGCACTTGATGGCCCCATCAACTTCATGCGCACCGTAATCGGCGAAATAATCTCTATGTATAAAGACGCAGGTGCTGAGTTGACAGCTATCCACATTGGCGGAGATGAGGTCCCTGACGGAGCATGGAATGGCTCCCCATCAGCGCAAGCACTCATCAAAGAGAAAAATCTTGATGGAGAGAAAGGACTACATGCCTATTTTGTCAAGCAAATAGCTAATATACTTGCTGAACGTGGAATTCCTATGAACGGATGGCAAGAAATCGCCATAGGACACAGCGACGAATACAACGCTGATGTAGCACCACTCACAGGAGGAGTAAACAGCTGGACCGTATTCAATCCCAAGGCTCCTATCGACAAACATGTATCAGTCCAAGCTCTCAAAGCCGGATATCCCATTATCCTTAGCAATGTTAACCACTTCTACCTTGATCAATCATATAACTATCACCCTGACGAACCTGGTTTGACTTGGGGTGGGGTTGTCGATGAATTTGCATCACTAAATGGTTATCCGGCAAAGATGTATCCTGTTCCCGACGAATTAAAAGATAAAATAATCGGACTATCAGGACAAGTATTTGCTGAAACACTACGTTCACCAGCACAACTTGAGAGCTATTTGTTCCCAAAAATGTTTGGATTGGCAGAACGTGCTTGGAATGCCGATGAAACATATTCCAACGCTCATTTCAACAAACTCATCGCCGAAAAAGAACTACCGGCATTTGGAAACGATTGCAATTTTCATTTACGTCAACCGGGCATTATTAGCAACAAAGGAACTATAAAAATGAATAGTCCCTACGAAAAAGCCGTTATTCGTTACACTCTTGACGGAAGCGAGCCAACTATTGACTCCTCAATATACACTAAGCCCATAAAGACTGATGCCAAAGAGATACGCGCTCGATTGTATTATCTCGGCAAAGAAAGTGTTACAACAATACTATATCTATAACATTATTGCATAAAACAATCTTTTTTGATAACGTTTTTCCCTCAAAAAGGAGAAAAACGTTATCTTTGTATGCTCAAAATCGTTTTACTGCGATAAAGCGTCTTGATATTCCAACTTAAAAGAAATGTACCATGCAGCAAGTAAAACCCAAAAAAGCTCTCGGCCAACATTTTCTAACCGACCTAAGCATTGCCGACCGCATTGCCGCTACTCTTGACGAATATAAAGGTATTCCCATTATTGAGGTGGGACCGGGGATGGGCGTGCTTACTCGTTTTTTATTGGATAGAGGACATAACTTGACAGTTGTTGAAATTGATACTGAAAGCGTTGATTACCTCAATCGCTATTTCCCTGAATTATCGGGACGTGTTCTTGAAGAAGATTTTCTTAAAATGGATCTTGCATCAAAAGTAGACAACAAGTCATTCTGCGTAATTGGGAATTATCCTTACAATATATCATCACAAATATTCTTCAAAGTCTTAGACTTTAAAGACTCCGTTACATGTTGTTCCGGGATGTTGCAAAAAGAAGTTGCTGAACGTCTTGCGGCCCCTCCGGGAAATAAAACACGAGGGATATTGAGCGTGCTATTACAGGCATGGTATGATGTCGAATACCTGTTTACTGTGAGCGAACATGTTTTTAACCCACCTCCAAAAGTAAAATCAGGTGTCGTAAAACTCACTCGCAATAGCACAACAGACCTTGGATGTGATGAACGACTTTTCAAAACGGTGGTCAAAACATCATTTGGGCAACGACGTAAAACATTACGCAATTCACTAAAATCGCTACTTCCATCTGGTGTTGCGATACCTGAAAACCCAATGTTTGCACTACGACCCGAACAACTTAGCGTTGAACAGTTTATTGAGCTAACTAACATTATGTCAAATCTACGTAACTAACTCACACAATGAAAGAATATACTCCCGAATATTTAAAACTCATTCGCGACATAATTGAGCGTCGTGATGATGAAGCGGCTCGCCGTGAGTTAGCCGGATTACACCCCGCCGATATTGCAGAGCTATATGAAAATCTGCATGAAGATGAGGCGGAATACCTTTACAAATTGCTTGACGATGAACAAGCAGCCGACGTATTGATTGAGCTTGACGAAGATGATTGTAAAGAACTATTGAGCGACATGCCGGTCGAAGATATCGCCAAGCAAATCGATCACCTCGACACCGATGACGCCGTTGACATCATCAAAGAACTCGATGAAGAGGATCGCGATGAGATCCTCTCCCACATCGATGACGTTGAGCAGGCCGGCGACATCATCGACCTTTTGAAATACGACGAAGACACTGCCGGTGGTCTTATGGGTACAGAAATGATCGTTGTAAACGAGAATTGGAGTATGCCCGAATGTGTCAAACAGATGCGTGTTCAAGCTGAAGACATGGACGAAATCTACAACGTCTATGTTGTCGACAACGATTATAAATTGAGAGGTGTGTTCCCTCTAAAAAAGATGATAACACACCCATCTGTTTCAAAAATCAAGCATGTGATGCAGAGTGAGCCCGTATCAGTAAAAACTGATACACCCATCGATGAAGTAGCTCTTGATTTCGAGAAATACAACCTTGTTGCAATGCCGGTTGTTGACTCGATAGGACGACTCGTAGGACGCATCACAGTTGACGACGTGATGGACCAAGTGCGTGAAGCTCAAGAAAGAGACTACCAATTGGCATCAGGTCTTTCTTCTGACGTTGAAACTGATGATACCATATTTAAACAGACAAAAGCTCGTCTCCCATGGTTGTTAATAGGGATTCTTGGTGGTATCGGTAACGCATGGATACTTGGAAATTTTGAAGATGGATTTGCCATTAATCCTGCATTAGCCTTATTTATACCATTGATTGCGGGAACAGGGGGAAATGTAGGTGTTCAATCATCGGCGATTGTCGTACAAGGTCTTGCAAATGGCTCTCTTGACGTTAAAAGTTCGGCAGGACAACTATTCAAAGAGTTTGGCGTGGGTATTATCAATGCCACAATAATATCATTATTGGTATTTATATACAACCTATTCTCTTATGGTCCTACTGACGTAACAACCATTGCTGTATCACTTTCGCTATTTGCAGTAGTGTTATTTGCTTCTGTATTTGGCACATTAGTACCATTGATTCTTGAGCGATTTAAAATAGACCCAGCGATTGCCACCGGACCATTCGTCACGATTACCAACGATGTTATAGGCGTTATCATCTACATTTGGATAAGCACAATGCTCATGTCTACATTCTGTGCCGTCGCTTAACCATCTAAGCTTTCTTTTCTAAAGTCTTTGTGTGAGTTACACAATCAGGTACTTCCGATAGATAATGAGTAACATAAATAAGAGTTAGACCGTCTCGTGCCACGAGGCGGTTTATTATTGCTCTCACACTACGTTTGCGTGCCATATCAAGACCATGCAAAGGCTCGTCCAAGATCAACAACTGCGGCTGTTTTATAAATGTTCGAGCAAGTAACGCGAGGCGTTGCTCTCCTGTAGATAGTGTATTAAAACGATGCTCCGCAAGATGTTCAATGTGCAAAATTTTCAGCCATCTCATCGCTTCTTGTTTCTGTGCAGGAGTAACCACCCTAAAGTCGCCAATCGTATTATTCAACCCTTGCGCCACCATTGAAGCCACATCACTCATTGTATTGAAATACAAATGCATTTCTGGGGAAATATAGCCTATGCGACTTTTGATATCCCATATTGTTTCACCTGTCCCGCGACGACGATCAAAAAGCGTAATATCATTGGTATATCCTTGAGGATTATCGGCATAAACAAGGCTCAACAATGTTGATTTGCCCGACCCATTTGGTCCGGCAAGAGCCCAACGTTCACCCGTTTTAACCGTCCACGAAACTTCACTGAGGATTGTACGTTTCCCATAACAGACCTTACATTTATTCATATTAAGCACCACATCAACACTCTTATCTACAGGGGTTCGACGCGCTGGAATACTATCAAGGTCTACTGCATAGTCAAACAAATAATTCATTGCTTGACGCAGTTTCTCAATCTCTCCTTGTCGAGAAATGGGCTCTCCTATCGTTAAATTGTCAATTGGTATTACTGTCGCCGTATTCTGTGGAATATCAACAGGATTACACAATAGCATCACTACATTCACTCCTTGAGCCGACAACTCTTCAATCGTATTGTCAAGCAGTTTTCGAGAAGCACTATCAAGCCCTATATAGGGATTATCCAATATCAAAACATCGGGAAGATCAAACAGCAAATTGACAATCAACAATTTACGCAACTCCCCACTTGACAAGAAATTGATACATTTATCTTCAATATCTATCAATCTCAATCTATTGCACAATTGCTTCCATCGAGGGGATTCTATGCGTTCTCCCATAAGGTCAGCAACAGTGGGGACCTCATCATTCATCATTGACTCAAAACGTTGCTGATAATAAGCAACTGAAAAACCGGCGAGCGAGTGAATATCATAAAACTCAATACTGCGTATCTTCAATCGCTCTCTATCGCTCTTTATGCGATTGGTACATATGTTCCAACCTTTTTCGATAATGCGACCAAGCGTTGACTTGCCTGAGCCATTTGGGCCTATAATCACAGTTACGCCCTCCGGAATAACCACATGATGGGGATTTTGCAATTTTATCCCCTGATATTGCAATGTATCACTTAATAGTTGAATCATAATTGTAATAATGTAAACGACAAGCTGTAATAAAGCATTGCCATAGCTGTCATTCCCAAAAATGGATTTAACTCACTTCCCTTTTTTTGAGTAATTTTTATTGATAATATTGAATGAATCAATAAATATATTATAGGAAAAATCAGTGTCCAACGAGGCATCTCCAACCATGGATTGTGCATAAATATAATCACAGCAAACACGCCATTTAAAGCATATATGCGTGTTGCCGATTGACGGCCAAGTTTAACGGCAAGCGTCTGTTTATTTACCGCCTTGTCATCGTCATAATCCCGATAATTGTTTACTAATAGTACATTGGCTCCCATCAATCCCGCGGCAATAGAGCCTAACAAGACATCAGAGTTCCAATCTTGAGTCATCAAATAATAGGTAAAGTTAACCGGAATTACACCGAAGAAAAACAATACAGCAACTTCGCCCAAGCCATGACGAGACAATGGATAAGGTCCGGAACTATAGGCAATAACCCCTATTGCAATCAACACGCCTACCCCTATAAGCCACCATCCGCTCCAATTTATCAACAAGCACCCAACAACACATGCTGCAGCAAGTGTGGCATAAGTGGCTATTTTCATCGCTTGCGGTGTTATATCGCCCTCGGTTACTCCTCGCCGAGGTCCCACCCGACCTTTTTTATCAAGTCCCGACTTGTAATCATAATATTCATTTGCGAAATTTGATGCAATCTGCGCCAATAGTGCAAACACTAAGCACAACCATGCAGGTGTCATCTCATACTCTCCTTGAGCGATAGCAAATCCTATCGCCAAGATTACTCCTGCTAATGACACCGGCAACGTGCGCAAGCGCATAGCCTCAATCCAACATTTAATTTTTCTCATTTTTATTAATTGACATTGATGCCGGAGCGGTATCAGTAATTCCAAAACAGCGTATTATCGCTCGTCTTATGCGCACAGCATCTTGACCATTACCTTTTAATATTTTTATTATTGAACGAATGTATTCATCCTTTCCTCCACTCACTCCACATATCGACGCTACATTACTTGTATTTATCATTGATTTTTGATTATATACTCGCAACACCGATTGATATGCGCCACTATTGGCATATCCATGAAACTCTCTACAAAATGCCTCATAGATGCCACGTGGGTTTATCTCATTCACAAGATCCACCATGTGGTCTTCTAGCGAATTTATGTTTGAAAATTTACCATCAATACGATATTCTACTGTACGTTTCACACGATGACGAGTGTGTAACAATGCTTGCTGACGAATATCCTGCTTAAACTGTGCCAAAATTGCCGATTTGACCTTTTCAAAAGCTTGATTTTCATTCTTCCCATGACGACGTGCAACGGTGCGTATCACCTCCTCCAACATCAAAATATTTTCAATCTCAGCCACATCGGGAACAAAAATTTTCTTATCTCGCAAATACTTCACCTCTTTTGCATCTCGACGATCTCTATCCACAATCCCATGAGAATCAAGGTGATGGAATGTATTTAAATCATTAAAGGCTCTTGTTGCCTCTATTACTTTATTACAGCTTCCTAATGATTTTACAGTATATTCAGTAAATATAAGTGGATATAGCTTGGAATCAATCGAATGTGTTTCATCTCCTTCAATAAACAACACCGGCTTGCGGGAACCTATGATTGTCATGTATATCTCATCTGACAATCCGCTATGTGGTGGTAATACAGCATAGTCCCATGTTACCGTTTGTGCATCATATCCTCTAACCCAAATCACCGAGTTATTGGCTCGTGATGATGCAAAATCAAGGTCATGTGTTGTGTAGATAAACGTACAATCAGGGCGCAACTCCTCTACACTATTCCACACCATATTCATTATTGAAGGATGGAGAAATATGCCGGGATTATCAACAAATATCACAGCATTTTCCATTGCAAATAGCACAGCCCCAAGATAATACAATACGGCCTTTTCTCCTGCCGACAGCTTCATCGATGAATAAGTTGACGGATCTATATTACGGCTAAATAGCAATCGACCTCCTTCAAACAAGACTCTATTTTCAGGGAATATTTCTTGCCATTTAGAAATTACTTTATCTAAACGTGTGCCTCCAAGTTTTACATCTTTATCTGTCGCGGCCTGCACTTTATAAGATATCAAATTTAGCACCTCTTCATTCAACAGCAATGCCATCAAGCGTTCAAACTCTGAACTCGCATCATTGCGAATAAACGATGAGGCTACAAGCGCATCGCTACACAACGAATCAATAGACCCGGGAAGCATATTATGCTCTTTTGAATCATATAGTGCTTTTAATGCCGATATACGAAATGATTTACCTGACAAGTCGTTTATCAGCCGCTCAGTAAAACGTGTTTTACCGGAGCCATTGGCTCCTATAATGATTAATTGGTGAACTCGATTTGCTATCTTTTCTTGCTCACCATTGGCTTTAGGAGGGAGTAGAATATCCATAGAATTCTATTTTAAAACATTCTAAAAGTAAAGATACACATTTTCTACACAAAGCACAAAAAAGGCCGCAACTTAATTTTGCGACCTTAATATTTAGGTGATTATTTTATAACCTCTTTTGTTGCCTTACTGCCTCGCTTGACAATGTATAATCCACTTCCAGGCTTTGAGATTTCCATCCCTTGCAAGTTGTAATAAACGGCTGGTCCATCTATTTCGTTATCAACTGTAATATCTTCTATTCCTGATGGTGCATTGTTATATACTGCATTAAATTTTGGGAATTGGATACTATTAGTTGCTCCCACTGTTCCACCGCTTAGGGTGATATTTATTCCATTAATCCATATTGGATAAATACCTATATCATTTACATCTCCAAAGGCTGAAATAGGAATTTCATACTCTGTTTGTGCATTTTGTGGCACTGAACTGATTATGTATTCTTTTGCTACTCCATTATTTGCTTTTGCAGTAATCTTTAATGTAGAAATCTTTGCTGTTCCAGGGTCTATTGTAAATTTAAGTGCATCGGGAAGACTCCACAATTTCAAGTCAGAGCGAGTCAACGAAATACTTCTTGAGCGACCTGATGCTACGGTATAATCAATTGAGATTCCAGAGCCTTCCATTGCTGTTACGCTACAATCTTTCACGCCTATCACTGTTGCTCCGGAAGTCCATGCTTCTGCATTTACTGTTTTTTCTATTGGCATCAATTGGCTTGTTGGGCACTCTACGGTCAAATTCATAGAGCCTGTAAAATCACCCACATTGCCGGTAATTGTTGTTGTGCCATCGCTCACTCCTTTTACAACTCCCGATTCAGCATCAACTTGAGCAATGCTAACATCGGCCGATGACCAAGACAACGCATTTGATGCAAGAGGCATATATTCTCCTCTCACTAAGGCACGCACTTCTGCTGGCCATTCACGATAATTATCCAACAATACATCGGTATATTTAAACTCTGCACTACTTGCCGATTGAATTGTTACAGGGATTGTAGCAGTCAAGCCGTTGTAAGTTGCTGTCAAGGCATGAACGCCGTCGCCATTTCCAAAGAAAGAGACTCCTTCATTTGTGATTTCGCCTAATTCGGTAGGACATGAAAGAGTAAATCCTTGTACATTGCTATTTACCATTATACCATATTTGTTATAGCCATAAATTATTGGGGTATAGATACCATATTTTGGGAAAGTCATAGCCCAATCCTTGAAACGGATTTCAGCAATTTCGTTATCCTCAGGAGCTTCCATAACTGCAAAAATTGCATTACCCACAGCACGTTCATTACCATCACTACCCACATTGCGCACTCCAAGTGCTTGTGTATATAGTGTTGATGAGCCTCCTCCATCAAGGTTTACAGCTTCGTAAGCACCTGCATAGCGCATAATACCTGCAAGTTGTGATGTTCTTACACCGGCAGAGATTTGTGAACGACCATCGATAACCATCATGATGATGCTATCACCTGTTTGGCTGATACCGATGCCTGTACGAGGGTGTTTATCAATAGCATCTCCACGTTCAGCCTCTGAGTCAAGAATTATACCCCCTGAAAGGTTTTTAGGGTTACCTGAAACGACCTGCGTTGGCACGATACGTTCTGTTTGAGAAGCACTTGTTGGGCCATAGAGCACAATATTATCAAATTCTACAATATCACCCACCTTTAATGAATTTACAAAATCCAAAGAGCCTGTATTACATCCGGTTGTAGATGTTCCTCTACCATGAATAACATAACCATCAGCTGGAATTGGGGTATCACCATCACTTGTTGCAGTTGAAGTAACCTCAAAACGGAACTTGGTTCCAGCATAGAAATTATCCCCTTCAACAAGTTTTGCAGTAACTTCGGCACACGAGCCTGCCTTATCTGTTTGATTTGTACTTCCCCAATATTTAGGAGTATATATGGTAATACCATTGGCTGGTGATGCAACATTGACTCCTTTAAATAGAGTTACTTTTTCGCCCATAGTTGCAGTTCCTGAATAATAATTGAGGCGACCAATGCGTGCAACGCCATCTACGTCAATAGAGAACTGATAGTTTGAGTTTGATGTTTTATAAATTTCACGATCCGCAAAACATGAAGTTGTGGGAGAACCCACTTTACTTGTTCCATTAGTCGCTGTTCCCGATGTAGAATAGAAATCGCCATTAGTCCCAGCAAAATAAATCAATCCATCTTTACTCTTGCGAGTTGCCATCGTAGATGTTTTTTCTGTTCCGGCAACTTTATCTGTAGCACACACTGAACGAATTGACACTCCTGGTGTTCTTTTATCGATTGTCAAATAGAACACTTGCAAACGAGAAGAGCCTGTCAATTCTAAATAAGTCTGTGTTGTACCGGGACCCACCTTTGCATGAAACAATGTATCGACATTATAAGTCCATGTTTCTTCTCCCAAGCTAAATTGGAATGAGTTTTGGGCATTTACAGCAACAGCTGTTCCGAGCAACAATCCTGCAGCCATGATGCTACGTATTAGTTTCTTCATGCTTATATAAATTTAAAGTTTCCAATAACTGCAAATATATCGATTTTTGTGTTTTCACACAATCTTTAGACCTTTTTTTTGATTATCTATTGCCAACCCAAAAAAAATGCGTACCTTTGTGCTCGGGTAAGTCCTACACGACCAGCTCCCCGAGAACTCCGTCAGGTCTTGATCGAAGCAGCGGTATCGGGTTGTAGCGGTGCGATGTAGATCGCTTGCCCTTTTTTTATTGAGATTATCAATTATCCACTAATAATAAAGTCGCCCACTTGAGGCGACTTTATTATTATATCTTACATGCGTGGGGGACGTCCTCAATGGCCAGGACCCGGAGGGCCAAATCGGCGATTGCGTCCTCCAGGAGCATCTCCCTTTCCAAATGTGTTAAACTTATAATTAAACGACACCATAAAATAGCGTGTCAATGAATTATAATTTATATCATCAATATAATTAGCGGTTACTGTACGACGGATATTTGATTTTTGTTGCAACAAGTCATAGACCTTTATCGACAATGTCGCAGCTTTACCTTTCAAGAATTGATAGGATAATGAAGCATTCCACATCCATTGCTTTGTATCATATCCGGCTGAATACCCTTCTGTTCCTGAATAAGAGAGATCGGTATTGAACGATAAGCCCCATGGAGTATAATATGTACCGTCAAATCGTCCTCCATAGGTGTGCACATTGCGATTGGCACTCGTTTGCACCGAGTTTCGCGTATTTTGTAAGTTATAGAACGGGCGTAATTCTAATTCAAAATAATCGGGGCGGAAAGCTATAGAGAATGATTCTCCCACTGTCAACGATCCACTTCTGTTTCGCAAGCCGTTATTGAAACCTATTGTTTGGCTATAGAACCCAAAGAGGTTATTATTGAATTGCCAACGTTTATCCTTGAATGGGAACGATATCATACCCATCATGCGAGCATTCCACACGCCATTAACATTGGTATAAGTAGTTGTTTGCGCACCTGTATTTTGGTCAAATGTAGTGCGTGAAATAATGCTGTTTTGTGACACTTGAACATTTCCCATTGCCATTATTGAGCGTTGCGCATCGGCATTAAAATCTTGGAAACGGAACATTACGTTATGAGTAAACGATGGATCAAGATTTGGGTTACCAACAACGACACGCATTGGGTCTGACTTATCGGCAACAGGTTGCAATTGGCTCATTGAGGGTTGAGAAGAGCGACCATTATAACGCACATTTATTGAGCGTGTCTTGCCTAACTTATATCTATAACGCAAGAATGGAGCAAAATTCCACACCCAACGAGTTTCTATATCACGAGCCGAATTTATCAAGTCATCACTCTTCGACATTGTAGGGATAAAAGACACCCCTGCTTCAATAGTATAATCTTTTTTGACTTGTTTCAATCCAAGACGTATATCTTGACTGAAATAGTCATTGCGGAAACGATTGCTCAAAGAATCATTGAATATCAATTGGCTATAATCAATCTCCGGAGTCCCGAGCACCCCATCAGGGAATATCACAGGGTGGTCATACACCATCTTGTCGGCATTGTTCCATCGATATTGTGCACGATAGGCAAATGTCAAGAAACGACCATTCTTTGCATCGCCCAATGGCTCGGTCCATGAAGCACGCAATTGAGTCATATTGCTCCATGTGTGATTATCTGCATATTGGTCATATAAATCAAGAGAGTCATTCATCAAGAAGAAACGGTTTAGCGAGTAACTATTTTCATCTTCTCTCACATTGCTAAGGTTATATCGCAATTGTACTGAATAAGAACGACCGGGACGAGATTTAAATTTATGATTATATACCAATTCACCTCCAAATTCAAATGACTTACCATCGGAGTTGCTTGTATTAAAACTGCGATTGACCGGAGTAGATAATGCATCACCGGCAAGCGTCAATGTTGAATCTATTCTCTTTGAATCATTAAAGTTAAATGACACACGCGGGCGGAACTCTAATGTATTGAATGAATCGGGATTCCATTGCAAGCGAAAATCGGCACGAACATTATGTCCTCGGTCTCGCGATGCCATGCCTGACTCTTCATAAGACGTAGAATCGGCAAACAGATATTGACGATTTTTCAATTGTCTCACATTATTGTCAGTGTGTGAGTACATCACATTACCTCCTACGCGGAATATCTCTTTCTTGCCAATATTGAAGTTTACCCCAAACGTTTGCGATGTGTTGATACCATTATCTCCTCCAAAACGACGGAAACGGCCTGAATTACCATCGGTAAAGCCTAATTCATTTATGTTATTGGCACTACCAACAATAGTTATTTGATTATCATTCCAGAAACGATTAACGATAAAACCTGTTTTATAGCGGTCGTCAGTACCATATCCTACCTCAGCGCTACCAAACCATCCATTTTTCATCCCTTTCTTTACTGTCAAGTTGATAACAGTTTCCTCTTCTCCATCATCAACTCCTGTCAATCGTGCCAAGTCACTCTTGCGGTCAACGACTTGGAGTTTATCCACCATATTTACCGGAAGATTTTTTGTCGCGACTTTTGGGTCATCTGAGAAAAACTCCTTGCCGTCAACAAGAATTTTTGTTACCTCTTTACCATTGGCTGTAATCTTGCCATCGGTACCCACCTCTACTCCGGGGAGACGTTTCAACAAATCTTCTACAACAGCATTTGGCTGTGTTTTATAAGAGTCGGCATTAAACTCTACGGTGTCTTCTTTCACAGTAATCTGAGTCTTCACTCCTGTTACAGTTGCCTCTTTCAGCACTATTGAAGACTCATTCATCACGATAGGTTTTAATCTCACATCATTTTCACCTACTGAGACATTTTGGTATGAGGGGGTGTAGCCTATATAAGTAGATTGTATTATGTATCGTCCTTTCTTCACATTACCCAGCGTAAAACGGCCATTAGCATCTGCAGCTGTCCCTTTTACAAACGAGCTGTCTCGAGCCGACAGCAATCTCACCGTCGCCTCCATCAATGGCTCTCCCGTATTATCTTTTATTACACCTTTTATATTTGCAGCAAAGGTCGTTGCTGAGATAGTGATTATCACTATTAGCGCGATATATCGAGTAAACAATTTCATTATATTTTTATTTAATTGATGTTATAGACTTTGTAAAAATTAAAAGGTTTAATCTTATTTGTAAATTTTAGCGACATTTTTTTTGAAAAGATTTTTTCGCTTATGATATTTGCATTAATAATATAGGCTGACTATATTTGCGAAAAGAAACGAATGTGCAAAGTTATGAAACCTATCAAAAACGCTAAAATATTATTTATAGCATCGCTATTTGCTTTGAGTTCATGCACCCCCTTAGATTCGGTGATTATTGACACCGGATACTATGACTACTACGACCCTTTCTATTATGGACCCGGAATGCCTCCTCCTCCAATTACCAGACCTCTTCCTCCGGCTCCTCCAGGGGGACATAAACCGGCTCCTCCAATGCCTGATCACAAACCTGACAACAAACCCAACAAGCCTAACAAACCGGGAAACAATATAAAACCTGATCACAAGCCCAACAATACTCCAACAGTAAATCCGGGTAATAACGGACACCGTCCATCAGGCAACAATCATCAACCCGGCAAACGACCCACTGGTCGTCGCCATTAAAAAGCCAAGTGTCTTGGCTCTCTGATACAATAAGCGCTTGCCCACTGAGCAAGCGCTTGTTTTTTTTACTTCTTTAGCGACCTTAGAGACTTTATTGACCTTCGGGAGTATAGACATATGCGCCGAGGTCGGGGTTATAGCCTCGTGGCAATCCATAGATATCGATAGACGCTTCAGGGAGCATCAAGTCAAGATTTCCTGCCCCGATAGCTGGAGACTCATCTTTTAATCTATAATCAAATATATATTCGTTGCGCACTGTGTAATATAATGGATCACACTCCCACAAGCACGCAATGAAATTGTCATCATCAACACCTGCCGATTTCAACAAACAGTTTCTTATCATCACACCGGTCCCGGTCAAATCGCCATGCGACATATCAGCACCATTTCCATATATAATACAATTAGCAAAATCGACTGTCGTATATGGCAAGCCCGACGCATCATCGCTATCAGCATTTAGATGCGAATAGCATATTATCGCATCTCCGGGGGCTGAAAACAGATAATAATTGGCAAACGTGCAATGGTTAAACACACTATTACCCCCTCTAAGTCGCAAAATTCCATTGGCGGCATCGGCAATCTCACACCCCACAGCCTTCACATTGGAATGTATAACGGTCAATACCGACGACATCGAGTTTCGCAATATGCTATTGATAAACTTCACTGCAGGGACTGAGGTATCTCCCACAGAATCAACAACAACACCACTTGTCGTGTTTCTTATCGATGTGTGAGAAATAACACTCTCTCTACTTGTTGAGCCGAAATACACTCCTTCCCATTGTCCCGACATCAAGTCAAACGGGATATCGCTCACCACATTATCGGTGCGGTCGCCGGTCATGTTTATCGGAAACTGTGCTGTTCCATTACTCTTCAATGTACCATCAACGCGCAACGTAGCTCCATCATGGAAATATAACGTAGCACCTGCATCAATTGTGAGCGTCGCTCCCTGTGCCACAACAAGGCTGTCAAAAATCTGATAGGGTTTCCCTGCCTCCCATCGCTCATCGCTTGTAATTGTTACCCCTCTCTTGCGTTCAACATCTTGACCATCGGCACTTAACACAACCGATGTCATCACCCCATTTGTCATAAAGTCGAGATGATCCTCTATTGTGATGGGGACAACATCACCATTAGGGGGTAACGTTGCCTCGACAAATACAAATATTGAGTCATTGGGGCGTATCTCCACATTTGAAAATCTCTCACCCATAAATCCATCGACATTCAAGCGAAAAATCCCTCTATCCCCTTCGCGCAAAGAGATTGAAGATATATTCAGCACCTTGTCATGGCGATTATATACGGTAAAAGAGTGTGTGGGCGTACCGGCTTCGGTAAACACCAACCCCATTTTCAGCGTGTCAACCGAGAACGACGGCTGATCCGACGGACTTGTCGTTACGCCATCTTCAATACAAGCAGTTAACGCCATAGTCATCGCGACAGCTATAACCGATAATATATGTTTTAAACGTGCAGTCATTCCAATAGATTTTAACTCTACATAATAACGCAACATCCCCTCAATTATTGCATCACAGATCTCTACCCCATAAAATCAATATCAAAATTAGGTTTCTACCCTCTCCCAGCAGAGCGTTAGCGCAATTCGTCCGGAGGACGTGGGCGCAGCCATATAATAACCGAGGGGTTGAGCGTTAGCGAAACCTCCGGTTATTCAAGTTGCTTCGCCTCTCGTACCCTCTCCCGGCTTTGCCGTACTCTCCCTACCCCAGAGCGAGAGCTATAAACCACTGACAATCAGTACAAAAAAGAAAACTCTTCCCCTAAAATAGGGGAACCTCGCAGAGCTCACGAGTGAGCGAGCAGGGCATGTCGGCTTTGCCGGTGCCCGATAGCGAGACTCACCGTAACATTGTACCTCGAAGAGGGGAAGGGGTATAAAAAAGTTGAAAGTTGAGAGTTATGCCTTGCCAGCGACAAGCGATATCATAGCCCAGTATAAGGTCGAAGACCGCAATGCTAGGATCGAGAGCCACACAAATTCAATGCCTTTAGGTATTGGATATTATAACTGGTTCTAAAATCTCACCATACCCCAACAATAAATCACCAGTGGCGGGGGAGTGGAGGGATGTCGGTGGCAAGGGGATAGATTTCGCGATTGGTGGCAATGTGTAGCCCTATGGCTCGCGTCATCAGCACATCGTCATGATAGCCTGTTTTTGCGCCAAAAGCGCCATTGGGCTTCTGCTCATAAGTGAGCATCTCATCACATGCCACTGCCGACCGCTCATGAAATCCGCCATCACGCACAAGCCCTATCAGCGAGTTTACGACAAGCGTTTTAGTGGCACGATTAGTGTGAAACCCCACTCTACTCTGCACCTGATTAGTAACTGAGTCAAAGGTCTCTCGGCGATACAGATTAGGATAGGCATTATTGAGTTGCGACAGCACAAATAGCCCATGTTCACCCTCGGTGTTTTCTGTTTCAAGCGTATTGCTCTCAATTACGAGCAGAGCTTCATTATACCACATTGCTATCATCGCACTTTTCCATGCAAGCAGGTCATGGTCAAGATGTCCGCGCCATTGCGCCACAACCTCTATTGGCCGTCCCTCCACCAATGGCTGACGGTCAAACACTGCGATTACCGAATAGTCGCTTTTCAACGATCTTCCACCTATATCCACCGCTACTACATAGCGATCATTTATGCTTCTTTTATCTGATGGAAGGGGCTTTTTCCACACCTGCAACCCACCCTTAGCATCTTCACAAAACCTGATGTCAACCAACGCTTCTTCTCCGGTCATAGCGCGTGCCGATAGCTCACCTACATAACGTGGCTCACAACAACCACTCCGCAGCCGTTCAACCACCTCGGTAGAGAACACCCCATGCCCAGTGTTGACAAAGGCCTCAACATCGTCAGTGGGATACTCAGCCTGCATCATAGATTGAGAGGGGTATTCCTTGCGTTTGGTGTGATACCATTGTATCATTTCGAGCGTCAACCCCTTGTCCCACAAGTTGCGTTCATAGTCGTCCATCTCATTCCACAGCTTGTCCACATCTTCAACCACCGATCTATAGATCTCTATCTCATACCATGGCACCATGACCGCTGTTTTATCGCTCTTGCCCGATTTTGCACGAATCCACTCGCTATGAAAGAAATTTCCCACGCCATTGGCGGTACTTTCCATCACAATCAGCGAATTAGGGACAAGCGCAATCGCTCCACAAACGGCACGTATAAATTTGTCGGGGCTACGTTGCCCGGTATCACTCCAAAAGGCTATTTCCGACAAGTGGGCCATGGCATAGTCAGCACCACGCACCGCATCTTGATTTTCGCTGGAGCCGATAGTTACACGACAATTGCGACCGGCTATCTCTCTGATGTTAACCGACCGCTCAAATGGGCGGAAACGGGGTGGCTCATCGCCGTCCCAATAATGTTCAGGATAGGAGGCAAGCATCTTAGTGTACATTCCCCTGATGTTTGCCGCTGTATCCTTGACATGAGCGCATATCAGGGAGTGCCAATTGCGACATATAACACACTGAATCCATGCCATATAAGCCAATATCACGGTAGAGCCACCCCATTGTCGAGCCTTTAACATTATGAGTCGCAACGGTCGCCCCGCCATTCTATCACGCTCCAAGATTGAAATGACTCGTCGCTGTGGTGCGTTCAACACAAATTTCTTGTCCTGTCCTGAAATTTTATCCTTTATCTCTACACAAGTCGCACACCAGTATTCAAAATCATACCGACATCGCAATTTCACCCAATCCTCATGGGTATTCACAAGGTTATATTCCCTGTCTTTCATCATCGCAACAGGGATG
>JAFXGB010000257.1 GCA_017520235.1 Muribaculaceae bacterium
AATTTTAACGCTGTTTTTTAAATGTGTGATAGTGAGATATTTTGCTATAAGAAAGGTAAAGTTCCTTTTTGGGAAAATATCGATATTGTTCGAAAACAAATACTTATTTGATGAGAGAATACATCCACTGTATTTCTTCTTTCCATATTTCTTCGTTAGGCGTTTCGAGAATTAAAGGAATGTTATCCATGCGAGGATCGTTCATTAACAATGAGAAGAATTCAGTTCCTAACATTCCTTTGCCTAACGACTCATGGCGGTCAACTTTAGATGCAAGTCCTTTCTTCGTATCGTTGATGTGCATCCCGCTTAAATATTTTATCCCGATGATTTCATCAAACATTTTCCAGGTTTCATGATATCCATCGGTTGTAGATAAATCATATCCGGCTGCAAAAGCGTGGCATGAATCGATACAAACTCCTACGCGAGTCTTGTCTTCAACTTTGTCTATGATGTGGGCAAGTTGTTGGAATGTGTGTCCAAGATTGCTCCCTTGTCCAGCAGTGTTTTCTATTACGGCTTTTACTCCGTTTGTCTTGTCAAGAGCAATGTTTATTGACTCAGCGATGCGGTCAAGGCAATCATCTATCGCTATCATTTTCAGATGGCTACCGGGATGAAAATTGAGCATTGTCAAGCCCAATTGTTCACATCGTTGCATCTCGTCAAGAAACGCGTCGCGTGACATCTGTAATTTTTCGGTGTCGGGGGCTCCGAGATTTATTAGGTAACTATCGTGAGGTAATATGCGATCGGGTGTGTATCCTAAACGAGCACAATTTGCTTTGAACGCTTGCGCTTCTTTTTCGCTGATAGGTTTTGATTGCCAGCGAGAAGGGTTGCGTGTAAATAATGCAAAAGATTGAGCGCCAATTTCATGGGCATTTAAGGGTGCTTGACTCACTCCGTTGCTTGCTGATACGTGAGCTCCAATAAGTTTCATTATTATAAATTAAATTATATAATACCTATATATTAGTTAACACAAAGATAGTTTTTTTGATTTATAAATCACAATGCTTGATGCATAATTTTAAGTGATTTTAATTACCTTTGTAATTAAAGTGATTATATCAAATTGAAAAAATGGAGATTACAAATAATTTCAAGAAAATGGTGGCTTCGCTTGGCACCTCAAAAGGTCGTCGAGAGGAGAATTGTTTTATTGCTGAAGGAACAAAGTGTGTTATGGACACTATTAAGCATTTCTCGTGTCGCTATTTGCTTGCTACTGCTCAGTGGATTGAGAAAAATGGACAAGAATTGTCGGGCGTTAATCCTATTGCTGTTAAGCGTGCAGATATGGAGCGCATGACTCAATTAACAACGCCAACTGATGTAATCGCTGTATATGAAATTCCAGAAACAATGTTGGATGATAGCAAGTTAGGCCAAGAGCTGACAATCGTACTTGATAGAGTTCAAGATCCGGGTAATCTGGGGACAATTATACGTATCGCTGATTGGTTTGGTATTAAAAATATAATTTGTAGCAAAGATACTGTTGACGTATATAATCCTAAAGTGGTACAAGCAACAATGGGAGCAATATCTCGAGTGAAGGTGCATTATTGTAATTTGGTAGAATTGCTTAAAACTCATTCCGATGTTCCGGTGTATGGAACATTTCTTGAGGGCGATAATATGTATAACATGGATTTATCTCCTTGTGGTTTTTTAGTAATGGGTAACGAAGGTCAAGGAATATCAGAAGGGGTGGGGGAGATGGTCTCACGCCGATTGTTTATTCCATCTTATCCAATTGGGAGCCCGACATCAGAATCCCTTAATGTGAGCATGGCAACAGCTATTGCTGTTGCAGAATTCCGACGCCGTCAAATGAAATAATAAAACGATGACAATTATGGCAAATAAGGTAAAGACAATGTGGTATTGTAGCGAGTGTGGTGCTGATTCACCCAAGTGGGAGGGGAGATGCCCTTCATGTGGACAGTGGGGCACTATGGTTGAAGAGCGAGTGTCACCAAAAACGTCAAAGGGTTCATCTTCACGAAAAGAAGTGAGAAGCAAGCCACAGAAGGTGTCAGAGATACAAGCTATGAATGAGCCACGAATACACATGCCAAGTGAAGAGTTAAATCGAGTATTGGGGGGTGGACTTGTTGCCGGATCATTGGTTTTGATAGGAGGTGAGCCAGGTATTGGGAAATCAACACTCGTGTTGCAAAATATATTATCAATTAAAACAAAAACAATCCTATATGTGTCGGGCGAAGAGAGCGCAAGTCAATTGAAGTTGCGAGCCGATAGAATAGGCCGATTGAGTGATAATTGCTACATAGTGTGTG
The DNA here is from genome assembly GCA_017520235.1 of Muribaculaceae bacterium. Taxonomy (GTDB): domain Bacteria; phylum Bacteroidota; class Bacteroidia; order Bacteroidales; family Muribaculaceae; genus RGIG4079. The sequence goes on from JAFXGB010000257.1 coordinate 2,313, forward strand.
AGACATCACTGGGTAGTATATTTGACCATATTGAAGAAGTGCAACCTCAGATAGTAATTGTTGATTCGATTCAAACGATTGCGTCTGATGCGATAGACTCCTCGGCTGGTAGTGTAAGTCAAGTGAGAGAATGTTCAGCTCAATTACTTAAATATGCTAAAGAGAGTGGCGTGCCAGTAATACTTATCGGTCATATCAATAAAGAGGGTAGTATTGCCGGACCTAAAGTGTTAGAGCATATTGTTGATGCAGTGCTTCAGTTTGAGGGCGATAGGCATTATATGTATCGCATCTTACGTTCGATAAAGAATAGATTTGGTAGCACATCAGAAATTGGAATATATGAGATGTGTCAACGTGGATTAAAAGAGGTGTCCAATCCTTCAGAGATGTTGCTATCGCAGAGTGAAGAAG